>CAIXMD010000217.1 GCA_903920415.1 uncultured Desulfomonile sp. | reverse complement strand
GATCTGCATCCGATTGTTACTGGCCGCCCATATGGAGCCATTCCGTGATCGGCTAATGGAGCCAGTGATGATCGGCTAATGGAGCCATTTCGTGATCGCTTAATGGAGCCATTTGATGATCGCCTAAAGAGGCCATTCCGTGATCGGCTAATGGAGCCATCCGGATTTTAAAATTGGGTTTCGGATCTCTCATGAATGGGGTACCTGCCTGACCATTAAATATCAGGTTAGGAGGAAGTTTCCCATGTCCAATCGGAGGTTCGAGATGTACGAGGTACGTCAAGTTGTAGTTCTCATGCGGGGTGGTCAGTCCGACCGTCAAATTGCCAAGAGCGGACTCATGGGTCGCAAGAAGGCCGGGGAGATCAGGGCTGTCGCTTTGAAGTCCGGTTGGCTGGACAAGACCCAATCTGTTCCCGATGAGGCGGTGCTCGCCGAGGTTCTGGAGGTCAAATCGTGTCGTGCAACAGAGGTTTCTTCTGTTTATCCTTACCGGGATGAGGTTACCGCATGGTTGCAGGAGGGTATCCAGGGGACAACGATTCACGCGGCTCTGGTGCGAAAACATCATTTTACCGGCAGTTATTCTTCGGTAAGGCGTTTTCTCCAGGAGCTTAAAAAGGACAACGTTCAAGCCACGGTCATCCTGGATTTTGCGCATGGGGAAGCCGCTCAGGTTGACTTCGGCAAAGGGCCAGTCATTACCGACACCAAAACGGGAGAGGTTTTTCCCACCTGGTTTTTTGTCATGACCCTTGCCTGGAGCCGACATCAGTATGCCGAGCTCGTGACCAATCAGGATACGTTTACCTGGCTGGGATGTCACCGCCGGGCCTTTGAATGGTTTGGCGGTGTCCCTTCGAAAATCATTATCGATAACCCCAAATGCGCCATTACCAGAGCCTGTTATTATGATCCCGAGGTTCAAAGATCCTATAGTGGTCTGACCGAGGGATATGGTTTTCTCCTCTCGCCTTGTCCCCCAAGAGATCCCAAGAAAAAGGGTATCGTGGAATCGGGAGTGAAATACGTAAAACGCAGTTTTATTCCCCTCCGGGATTTTCGTAGCCTGGCGGATGGCAATGGACAACTTTTGGAGTGGGTGATGGGGACCGCAGGGAACCGCATCCACGGCACTACTCGCGAAAGACCACTGACCCGTTTCATAGAAATAGAGAAGGCTCTTCTTAAACCTCTTCCGGACATTCCTCCGGAACTGGCTGTCTGGTGTAAAGCGAAACTCCACGGAAACTGCCATCTGCAGGCAGGGAAGTGCTATTACTCCGCTCCCTATCCCCTTGTTCACCGGGAGTTGTGGGTTCGCAGTACCGAAAAACTTGTGGAGATCTTTTATGAGCACAAGCTGGTTGCCGTCCATCCCAAACTCCATCGGCCAGGCGCCCGTTCCACTATGGACGAACATCTGCCGCCGGAAGCCATCGCCTACAAGATGCGCGACCCGCAATGGTGTCTCCGGCAGGGAGAAGAAATCGGTTCCCAGTGTCTCATCGTTATAAAAAGACTCTTTCAAGACCGCGTTCTGGATAACCTCCGCGCCGCTCAGGGCATCGTCTCTATGGCTAAAAAATACGGGGCGGTGCGTCTCGAAGCCGCCTGTCTCCGCGCCCTTACATTCGATAGTCCCAAGTATCGGACCGTAAAGACAATATTGGAAAAAGGACTTGATCAGCAAGAAGCAGAACCTCTCGTCCAAGCCTTGGGCGGGGCCTACACCGGCGCCGGTCGTTTCTACAGAAACGGCAGGGTGCCCATACACTGAAAGGAATAGAATAATGAATCCCATGCCGCAATTGATACCGCTGTTAAAACAGCTTCGCCTCTCGGGAATCCTGGACTCAATGGAGATCCGGAACCGCCAGGCCATAGAAGAAAAACTCGCCTATACCCAGTTTCTGGCCCTCCTCCTGCAAGATGAAATGGCCAGAAGGGATAACAGAAAGTTCGCCACCAGACTCCGGCGGGCATCCTTCCGAAACGAGAAAACCATCGAAGGTTTCGACTTCTCGTTCAATCAAGAAATCCCTGTCTCCCTCGTCATGGATGTTGCCACCTGCCGATTTATCGAAGAAAAAAATCCCGTCCTTATTACAGGACCCACCGGCACAGGCAAAAGCCACATCGCCCAAGCCATCGGTCAT
>CAIXMD010000216.1 GCA_903920415.1 uncultured Desulfomonile sp. | reverse complement strand
TGCTGCTGAATACAAATTCTCTGAAGCGGTCGGAATCATAGAGAGCCATGATAATCATGTCCTGCATTCTCGGGTCCTCGATTTTACCCTCCCAAAGTTGGTCTGCCAGCATGGCATCCTTGAGGTTGTGATCCGGATCATCGTAAGGGAGCAGACCTTGCTCACGCCTCCATTTCTCGACGGTCCATTCATCGGGTTCCCTCAGTCCGTGACAAGCCTCCTGGTCAACAATAAACCTGAACTCCACGCCTTGTTCCGTGTCCAACGGGTAGAGTCGGCACGAATATGGCCTGTCCTCATACACTTGGCAGCCGACATCGCCTACAAAAGGACACGTCTTGGCTTCATCCCGGTTCATCTTGAGCACTACTGCGGGCATCCCTCCAGCCTTGGAAAGCACACGGTGAGTGTAATTCTCAATAAACTCCGTGGAACTGATTCCCAGCGCACTCCTTAATCGTATCACATCCAAAGGGTTCAGAAATATTGTGACATCCTTACAGCAAGAGTTGAAGCAGTCGATTCCGGGATGACATCGAAACGAAAAACTGTCGTCCCAGGTCATAAGACGGTCTTGTACACAAAGCTGATCTCTTAATCTCATACACGGTCCTTTCAATTGTTCTCAGATGAAGGTTCTTTCTCCAGTGCGGATCTGACTCTTTCAATGTTGCCTTTGGCTTGTTTATTGTCAGGGTCCAGTTCAAGGGTTTTTTCCCAGCATTCTATCGCTTTTTGAACATAGCCCAGAAGTTCATACGCTATACCACGCTGGTGATGAGCACCTACGTAGTCTGGTCGAACAGCAGCAGCACGATCAAAGAAATGGAGCGCTTTAGAAAAATCCCTCTTCTTAATAAGGCTGATCTGTCCCAAGTTGTAATAAGCCTGAACATATTCCGGATCGAGGTCGACGCATTTCTGAAAATTCTCTATGGCGTCGTCTTCCTTCCTTAAAAAGGTATAGACAACCCCAAGGTTGTAAAAGATCGCGGAATTTTCCGGATCCATAGGGGCAATTTTTTCAAGCCGGTATGCGGCAGATTCGTACCGTTCATCCTCCATCTCGGTAAAAGCCCTTTGAAGTTGCGTCTGAATGTAGAAGATATTGGTTTTTCCTTTTCCTTCCTGAACCAGTTCCAGTTTTTCGAGTATTTGGAGGATGGCCTGTTTTTCCGGCAGGCCTTCGTGTAAACTTAGACATTCCCGGAAAGCTTCTGACGCCTTTTTTAGTCTTTCCCCGCAAGCTCTGGAAACACCGAGACGGTAGTTAAGCTCGAAACGCTTTGAACCTGGACAGCAGGTAAGGGCTTTCTCGTAATATTCTGCAGCAAGAAGATAATTCTCCATGCCGTCGTAAGATGCACCGATAGCTTCGAGGACAGAGTGCTTCTCAGGTTTGGTTTCAAGTACATCCTTGAACAGGGCAATGGCTTCGTCCCAGTTCTCGTCGGCCATTTTTTTGTATGCCCGAGCTAATAGGCCCTGTGTGTCATTTGAGTCGGAAATTGAGTCGCCTCTTTTTTCAAGGCAACATTTTTTGTATTTGAGGCCACTGCCGCATGGACAGGGGTCGTTTCTTCCGGCAGGATTCATGGTGCAAGCTCCTGGGTGCAGGGTCAATGCAAAAGTTGAAAAATAGCATAGTAACACTCTTGTGACAACACAATGTCCTAAAAAATAACCAAAAAAAAATCTTGACAATCTCGGGAGCACCTGATTAAATGCTACATTCTGTTATTGAATCGGCCGTTCCGAAGGCCGAAACGCATACTGATTAATACTGTGACGATCATGAGGATATCCATCTCGGGTGGGGATTTTAACAGTTTTTCCTGGAAGGTGCTTACGATTGCGGCCCATTTCTAAGACTTTACATCACGACAGTAATGTTCGGACCTGAGGGGGGGGTGGACACGGTTTACGTGGAATTCCGGGGTGTGGACTTTTTTTCACGGTTGCCGGTCTGCCTTGCGGCTGCATCGACCATATTATATAACGAAAGGAGGATGCCTCACATTCGGCGTCAGTGGACGCTATGTCATAACCGGTTGATATCATTTTAAAGCTCAACTAACTAACTAGGAGGTTGGTTCATGCCAAGTTTCGTAATTATGGAGAAGTGTGATGGATGCAAGGGACAGGATAAGACTGCTTGCATGTACATCTGCCCCAACGACTTGATGGTGCTTAACAAGGAAACGATGAAAGCCTGGAACAGGGCTCCTGAAATGTGCTGGGAGTGCTACAACTGCGTAAAGATTTGTCCGCAGCAGGCGGTGGACGTACGCGGCTATGCTGACTTCGTCCCCATGGGCGCGTCTGTTGTGCCTCTGAGGGGTTCCGAAGACATTATGTGGACAGTAAAATTCCGCAACGGCATGCTAAAAAGGTTCAAGTTCCCCATTAGGACAACTCCCGAAGGTCAGGCCAAGCCTGACGGAGGATATGGAGAAGTCACGAATGATCTCGCGAGCCAGTGCCTTTACAATGAGCCCGAAGCCCTCAGGCTCAAAGAACTGCCCACAATCAAGAAGTAATCCTTAGGAGGGATAAGATATGGCGAATTTCGAGACTGTCGAAGTAACCACTGATATTCTACTCTGTGGTGGCGGCATGGCGGCATGCGGCGCAGCAGTTGAAGCTGCTTACTGGGCCAACAAGAACGGCCTTAAGGTCACCCTGGTGGATAAAGCGGCTATGGACCGCTCCGGCGCCGTGGCCATGGGACTCTTGGCCATCAACCAGTACGTAGACATCACCAGCGGTAACAACACCTGTGAAGACTATGTCCGTTACGTCCGGAACGACCTCATGGGCATCACCCGTGAAGACCTGGTCTATGACATAGCTCGTCACGTTGACTCTTCCGTTCACCTCTTCGAAAAGTGGGGCCTCCCGATCTGGAAAGACGATGCAGGCAACTACGTTCACGAAGGTCGCTGGCAGCTTATGCTCAACGGTGAATCCTACAAGGTTATCGTTGCCGAGGCGGCCAAAAACGCTCTGACTCAGCAGGGCGGGGAATATTTCGAGCGTGTCTTCATTACCAATCCTATTATGGTGGGTGATCGCATTGCCGGTGCGGTTGGATTCAGCACGCGTGAAGATAAGTTCTACGTGTTCAAGGCAAAGGCTGTCCTGGCTGCCATGGGTGGCGCAGTTCACGTGTTCAAGCCTAGGAGTGCCGGTGAAGGCCTCGGCCGCGCATGGTACCCCCCCTGGAACTCAGGTTCCAGCCTTTACTTCACTCTCATGGCCGGTGCTGAGCAAACCTGTCAGGAAGTCCGTTTCATACCCGTCCGTTTTAAGGATGCCTACGGTCCGGTCGGCGCATGGTTCCTCCTCTTCAAATCCCGTGCAACAAACGCCTTTGGCGGGGAATACATGGTGGAGAGGAAATCTGAACTCGATAATTGGGGTTCCTACGGCAAGGTGAAGCCGATTCCGGCTAACCTGCGTAACTATATGGGCATGCTCGATGAGTTTGAAGGCAAAGGCCCGATCTACATGAGGACTGAGGAAGCCATTCAGAAGATCGCCAATGAGTATAAGGACGACCCGAAGGCTTACAAGAAGAAGATGAAGGAACTTGAGTCCGAGGCTTGGGAAGACTTCCTTGATATGACGATCTCCCAGGCGATCCTGTGGGCCGGCACGAATGTTCAGCCTGAAGAGAGGGCCTCTGAGATCGCAGCAGCTGAGCCCTATTTCATTGGCTCCCATTCCGGCGCCTCCGGGGCGTGGGTAAGCGGTCCCAAGGATTTGGCTCCGCCTGAGTACTTCTGGGGCTATGAATATATGTCCACAGTAAAGGGTCTTTTCTGTGCAGGCGACGCGTCTGGAGCATCCAGCCACAAATTCTCCTCGGGTTCTCACGCCGAGGGTCGTGCCGCAGGGAAATCCATGGTGCGTTTCGTGCTCGATAACAATTCTCT
>CAIXMD010000215.1 GCA_903920415.1 uncultured Desulfomonile sp. | reverse complement strand
TCTTGGTCGTCACCGAATTGATCTGACCATCCCTGCGAATTATTATTGAATCCGGTCCATCTTGTCCGCCATTCACAATGGAAGCCAGCTCTCTAACTTTCCTGAGAGCGGAGTCGTTGAAATGAGATGGTCTCGTGGATGTCCCTTCGATGATTTGGAATCCGATTTGAATAGTATCCAGAAGATCAGGAATATTATGAGTCGGCAAACTCTTACTGATAGACTCTGCCCTGAGATGAATTCTGGCACTCCCCGTGCTAACAGAGGAAACAATCCAGTCCACACTATGTGGGATTCCAGAGACCTCTCTTGCCACCTCGTTAATTACATCTAAGAAAGCGCCGAAACTTCTCCGTAATTCATCGGCGGTGATCTTGGGACCGTCAATTTCAAACGTAAGCTCCTGGGATCTTGGCGTGTTAGCAGTAGTCATACCATGCCACCTGGTGGGTTTAACAATAAGTGGACGCCTCCTCTTCCTGATATCCTTATTATAAGGGATACGAGAACAACGGTCAAACGATTTGACCGGCGGTTAGCGGGCGCCTTAATCCTTCAAGGCGCGATGCAGCATCGCCTGGTTGGACAAGTTCTCGGCAATGTGGTTAATGCGGTAGTCCTCAAACTGGGATGGACAGTCTTGAGGGGGCCGTAAAATAGACGGCCGAGGGAGGGATTAGATGGGATCATACAGCAATGTCTTCCACAGTTTTACCGGTCTTGGTTATGCTCGTCCTGATGAACCACTAGACCATGACCTGCCCCTGATTAATTCCCTTTGCTCAGTAATTTCCTGAAATGGTACCCGAAAATTGCACTGGATACAGCCTCACCGAAGGATTCTCGATGGAAAAGAAATGCTGTGATAAGCAATTTCCAATAATAAATCTTGCTTTTACCCTTGTCCAATATCCCCAGATAGAGAATCGATCTAAAAAAAGCCGTGATCTCCAACCGGTCTACACGTCTGCGACGGACAGGCTTATAATCCTTGAGAAATTCAAGGACACGATCGTAATACTGTTTAGGGGAGTACAGGTTATTCAGCACGGCCTGGTAACCGTCCCTCAAGGTCTGAGCGTCCATCCTGGGAACAAAGTTCAAGGACCCATCGCAGTTATCGCCGGTACAGTCCTGAAGGAGCCGGCCTTCTTCCTGAAGGCGTTGGTAGAGACGTGTTCCTGGTATGGCGTTTAGAAGCCCTATCATTGCCTTGACGACACCGCTATTTTGTATGAACTTGATTTGACGCTCGAAAATATTTGGAGGATCGTTGTCAAAGCCTATGATGAATCCGCCCATAACTTCCATGCCGTTTCTCTGTATTGTCTTGACCGCTTCGAGGAGGTTGATCGACAGGTTCTGGTGTTTGCCGCATTCGGCCAGGCACTCTTCTTCAGGTGTCTCTAGCCCCAAAAAAACCGAGTCAAATCCACCTGACGTCATCAATTGCATGAGTTCTTCATCTTGGGCAAGGTTTACGGATGCTTCGGTATACAGGGAGAATGGATAATCCCGAGCCTGTTGCCACGGGATGAGAACTCGAAGAAATGACTTTACCTTGACACGATTCCCGATGAAGTTGTCATCCACTATGAACAAGCGCCCCCGCCAGCCGAATTTGTAAAGGATTTCCAGCTCTGCGATCATCTGTTCATTGGACTTAACCCTGGGCCGTCGCCCGTTTAAATTGACTATGTCGCAGAACTCGCAATCGAAGGGGCAACCCCTGGAATATTGGATTGACATGGATGCGTAATAGTTCATGTTGATAAGGTCCCATCTAGGAAGAGGGGTCCTTGTGATATCCGGCTTAACCCCGGAACTGTAAATGTGCTTAAGGTTACCCGTGGCAAGATCACTGAGGAATAAAGGAAAAGTGATTTCAGCCTCATTGAGAACAAGATGATCGATGTCTGAGTAATCCTCTGCAGCACTTGTGAAAAGGGGCCCTCCGGCAACAATCTTTTTCCCCAAGTTTCGAGAGCGGTTAACAATTTCCATTACCGATTGCTTCTGCACGACCATGGCACTCATAAAAACCATGTCAGACCATTTGATCATGTCGTCGGTGAGGGTTTCAACATTCATGTCGACAAGACGTATATCCCATTCACGAGGCAACATTGCGCCGACGGTGATCAATCCCAGGGGGATGTGCGCTGCTTTCTTTCGGATAAACTTTAGTATGTGTTTAAAACTCCAGAAAGTGTCAGGTATGAATGGAGAAACCAAGAGAGCTTTCATCAGCAGACTTCCTCATCTCGCAAAACATTAGAATCTTACGCAGTTTCAACTTAGACGATGCCCGAGTTCAGGTCAAGCGCGTTTCATTAGACTGTCCCCCACCATGAGGACACTTGCCGGCGGTTGGACACAAAAGGGAACTGATAACCACGGCATAAGGTTTGACCTGAGAACAGCTACCGACCCTAACCGCTCTCACTTCCTACCCTGATCCAAACTTTGCGCCGGTTTTCCCT
>CAIXMD010000214.1 GCA_903920415.1 uncultured Desulfomonile sp. | reverse complement strand
CCGGTAATTAACAAAATTGATCTTCCTTCAGCGGACGTGGAACGAGTCAAGGGTCAGATCCAGAAGGATCTTGGCCTTGATCCTCAGACGTCGATCGCCATTTCCGCAAAAGAAGGAATAGGCATCGAGGAGGTTCTCGAATCCGTCGTCCGTAGAATTCCCCCACCGACCGGCGATCCCACTGGCCCACTAAGGGCTCTCATTTTCGATTCTCACTGGGACCCTTACCGGGGGACTATCATCCATTTAAGGCTTTTTGATGGAGGAATTAAACCCGGCCAAATAATTCGCTTCTGGTCCAATGGGGCCTGTTACAAAGTGGAAGAGACCGGAATCTTTCTCATTGATAGACAGCCATGCAAAACGTTGAAAGCCGGTGAGGTCGGCTACATAATAGCCGGTATCAAGACGGTAAGTGATACCAGAATCGGCGACACTGTGACCCTCGACGATAATCCTTGCCTCGACCCCCTGAAGGGATTCCTGATAGTCAAACCGGTAGTATTCTCTTCATTTTATCCTATTTCATCCGACGATTACCAGGAGTTAGCGGAATCCCTGGAAAAACTCAAACTCAATGACGCGTCCCTGACCTTTGACAAAGACCATTCCACCGCCCTTGGCCACGGCTTCAGGTGTGGATTCCTCGGACTATTACACTTGGAGGTTGTCCAGGAGCGACTGGAAAGAGAATTCGGCCAGTCCCTCATCCTTACAGCTCCTTCGGTCCAGTACTCCCTTACCCTTAAAGATACGAGTGAAATCATAATAGACAATCCCGCGAAGTATCCGGACCCCATGCTTATTCAAACCACCAAGGAACCTTATATCCGTGCTTCTATCATATTGCCGG
This sequence comes from uncultured Desulfomonile sp., assembly GCA_903920415.1. Taxonomy (GTDB): domain Bacteria; phylum Desulfobacterota; class Desulfomonilia; order Desulfomonilales; family Desulfomonilaceae; genus CAIXMD01. Next base: position 1,916 of record CAIXMD010000214.1, on the reverse strand, counting down.
AACAATACCTTGGTAGTGTCATAAATCTGTGCATAGCGAGAAGGGGGGCGCAAAAAAACATGAATTATCTTGATTCAAACCGAGTAGAATTAATTTTCGACCTCCCGCTTGCAGAAGTACTTTTTGATTTTTATGACAAACTCAAATCGGTGTCACGCGGATACGCTTCTTTCGACTACGATTTCCTCGAGTACAGGGCCACCGAACTGGTGAAGGTAGACATACTGGTGTCTGGAGAAAAAGTGGATGCACTCTCCATGCTCGTGCATAGAGACAGGGCCTATCAAAGGGCTCGCAGGTCTTGCGAAAGGCTCAAGAATGAAATACCCAAGCAACTGTTCAAAGTGGCCATACAAGGGGCTATCGGTGGAAAAATTATATCGAGGGAGACGGTATCTGCACTTCGGAAGGACGTTACCGCCAAATGTTATGGAGGTGACATAACGAGGAAGAAAAAACTTCTAGAAAAACAGAAAGAAGGTAAGAAAAGGATGAAACAGATAGGTAACGTGGTAATACCCCAGTCTGCCTTTCTCGCTGTATTGAAAATCGATGACGATGAATAAGTGCCCTATATACCGACGAATCAGATTCGGCTAGAAAAAAAATCTGTACGCGAGGCTCACAAGGACAATAATTATTCCTGCGATGACGAGGTAGGGGGCTGCTTTTACCTCCTCCGAAACCTTCTCATCGGTGTGCCTTGCAGTGCAACCGGAAGAACACGCCTCACAATTGTAATCAGTGGTCATGCTTTCCCTCCATGATTCCCAAATCTCTTTTCATCAACTGCTCACATAGATCCCAGGATTCTCGGACGATGATGTATCTGCGGTAATACCCCTTAACTCCAAAGTTCCCTGCCGTTTGATTCCTAACGAACCTTACTCACGGTACTCTCTAGACAAGAACGCAACCTACATTAAATAGCCGGTCAACTGTTACCGACAGACCCGAAAGCAGTCCTCTCAATTCGATAGCGGTGCTTCCTTGAAGGATAACCGGTGGAGTCGCTCCAAGCAAGCTTCACATAATCTTCTTCGAAGCCCAGTATTACGTAATCACCGTCCGGCAGAGTGCAGGAAGAAAATCGATCTCTCCCAAAGAGACTGTATTCAGCCTTTAGACCATCCAGATGAATGACATCACCGACTTGCATGGCTCCTCCTTTCCTAACCCAAACAAATTGGAAAGTTTTCATCAGGGCATGACATGAGCCCATTATACCATCTTGCCATTAAATAGGTAACATTCCCCAGCGTGAGGATTGCCTCGGTCGAGAAGTCAGGCCTTTCCGTTTGCAGCGAAGATGGCATGACTCCTGAGTTTCTGGAATAATGGCAAATGGTATTACAAGCATTATTTGCAGACGGCTTAGTTGGCAAAGAACCGACTGCACCCCAGAATACCCCCAATCAGTCAAGGAGACAAAAAGGTGCTCACTTATGAAGCACATGACTCTTGACTTGAATATAATTTATAGAGTAGCTTTATTTTTTTGTCCAGGAATAATCCTTCAGGAAAATATTTTATATAAATAGGTTAAAGAAAGCCTAATTGAAAAGAGCTACTGAAACTTGAAGCTCATTTTTTATATGATAATTGAGACTCATCTTATTGTAAGATTAATACAAACAGCCGATCAAGCACCCATCTTAACAGTATTGCTCGAGTTGGTAAACGATGTCGCTTAGAGTATCAAACTGGATAGCCGTAGCGATCAAATACGGGTCTCCGCAATCTGGCAACCTTTTCACGGGATCTGTCGTCCAGTTCATGAACATTTTTTTGATAGTTATCGATAGTTTTCAGATAGCGGCTCACCTTCTTCGAGAACGGTTCGAAACCCGGCAGGCTGAGGGCTTCGTAACCCCCCGGAGAGTTTCTAGGGGGCACGGTTCTGTCAAAATCCTTTT
>CAIXMD010000213.1 GCA_903920415.1 uncultured Desulfomonile sp. | reverse complement strand
TTTTCGGCATACTGAGGAAAAATCCGAGCCGTTTTGTGATATACCTAATCCGTTTGGTAATGGGTGAGGACATGTTTCGACTGAGAAAGTCTTTGCGCGACGAGGCCGACACTTTCCGATCACGGTAAGGTCACCACCCCCTGATTTTTAGGCTGGATGACAATAAAACGGAGACTGAGGGACCCATCTCAGGTTGAATGTCACGGGCATGGTCTTAGCCCCATCGAACGACTCTGGCTCATCTTGAAGGCTGAATGGTTTTCGAGATTCTACGCCAAAACCATGTTCATTGATGGTGATGAAGAAGTTCTGGTAGTCGACATTTCTAGACCCCCGTAACCACAAGCGATAGAACCGGGTGTCTCGAAACAGATTGCTAAAACTCGTTCCATGAGGACTATCAAAGTAGCCGGAATTATGCGGCGGTCTTTGGGCCAAATGGCCCCATTTTTCCAGAACTCAAGCCGGAAATGTCTGATCCCAGGTACTGAACTGAAGGATTGTGAAGGCATTTTTAGGCGTCACCAGTACGATGTCCTCGTACAGCCTCGGGGTTTTCTTTTAGATACTCCCGCAAATGGGGTTGTTCATGCACGAGAGTGCACTTCAGACAGGGATGCCGAAGATCCGTCGGCAGATCTCGTATCGCGGAAGCGTCGAATAGTTTCCGAGCCAATACGAATTTCTCGTTTTGACGAACCTCCGCGATGTCATTTCCGTTGTATTCTGCGAAGTCATCTTCTTTGAAATACAGGTAACAGCATGGTGCAAGACCCCCGTCAGAATTCAGAACTAATGCTTGCCAGAGCTGTTTACAACGCTCGGCACCAAACAAGCGACCTAAAAGGGCCTGGCCTCTACCCAGCTCTGATTCAGCCCACTCAGGGCCGCCGGCATGAACGCATCTGAAGAGGTCCACACCAACTTCCTGGGCCATTTTCTTTGCAGCCTCGATCTCACGTTCATTGTGCTTAAAGACCAAGTACTTCAATTCAACAATAGGATTTTTTGAGTTGTTGTCTCGCCTGTACTGAATGATGTGACGAATATTTTCCAACACCAGGTCAAGCTTTCCCCCACGGTGATATTCCTCATATGTCTCCTGGGAAGAACCACTTATGCTGACAAACATAAAATCTAAACCCGCATCGCAGAGATCCTCAAGAACCTTTTTATTGTTTATGCTCAGATTTGTTGACAATACGGTCCAGATGCCCCGGGAATGTATAAGTTCTACAATTTCAACAATTCTTGGGTGCAGCAGCGGCTCTCCCCAATTGAATAAATTGACGCTTACAAGGTACTTTCCAACATCATCCAACAATTGTCGAACTAAGTCCGGTTCAATGAAAATTTTGTCTCGACCACTCTTTTGCCTGCGACCGGTCGGACAGTAGGGACACCTGAGATTGCACGTGTTGGCCACATCGATTATCGCTATGTAAGGGAATGCTTTCGGATGCGCTACTCTGAGAAGCCGATCCAGCTCACACCGCAAAAGGTTCCACACCTTAACGGTGGTCGCATATTCTAACCCGGCCAACCCCAGCGCCCCAAGTCTCCCCAAACCAATTCCCCCCCCAGAGGGAATGAGCTTCATCACTTTGAAAGCAAGGTCCCTCGCCGTCACCGTAGTCGCCTCCTTTAGGTGTAGCTAATTAAGTCCGTTAACTGTATTGAACGCACGCTTTTTTGTCAATGAGGGACACAAGCATAGCCATCGTCTTGTAGCAGTTAACGCTACAGTTTGGGGCTGAAGGAAAAGCCGCTTGCAATCGTACACGGATAATGTAAAAAAGTCTGATTATAATGCTTTCTAAGTCAATCTCGTGAGTGATAACATGGACGAACCATATTGTGCTGAAGCGACCATCCAGCGCAAGGAGAAAAGCATGACCATAAAGGGGAAGGCATGGAAATTCGGGGATGATGTGAATACCGATGAGATCATCCCTGCTCGTTATCTCAGCCTTACTGACCCTCTGAAACTCGCGGAACATGTGATGGAGGACGCTGATCCGGATTTTCCTGCCAAGGTCCGGAAAGGCGACATACTCGTAGCCGGAAAAAATTTTGGTTGTGGGTCGTCAAGGGAGCATGCTCCTGTTGCAATCAAGGCATCAGGGGTATCCTGCGTAATAGCCAAAAGTTTTGCCCGGATTTTCTTTCGCAATTCTTTTAATACAGGTCTGCTGATATTTGAGTCTCCTCCTGCCTGGGAAGGTATCAACGAAGGAGACATAGTTGAAGTCAATCCGGATCAGGGAATAATTCTTAACAGAACGAGCAACCAAATTTTCAAAGTTGCCCCGCTTCCGCCTTTTATGAAGGAACTTTTACAGAATGGTGGTCTCATAGCCCATATAAAAAAAAGGAGAGAACTCAACGAGGAATCTCCGCAATAGTCAGAAATGCTTCGATAAATCCGGTGGGCACTTTATAATCAAGAGACACTCAATTGCGAGGGCAACCTGGGAGTTTAAATCTTCAGATATTTGATCTATCGACGATAGAATACGTTACGGAGGTTCCAAGAAATGCGTGTACTTATGATCACCCCTGAGGCCACACCTTTTGCACAGACTGGTGGATTGGGAGAGGTTATTTCAGCTCTTCCTGCAGAGTTGGCAGGTCTCGGGGTGGAGGTGGATGTTGTGATGCCCAAGTATCGGGGAATAAGTTCCGACAATTACGATATTCAGAAAATGGATCTAACTATCAACGTTACCCTTAACGCAAAAAAAGTATCCTCGGGACTGTGGACGTATGGGGACAAGAGGGGAGTCCGCTATTTATTCCTCGATTGCGAGGAGTATTATGACCGGGAAAATCTTTACGGAACAGCGGATGCAGATTACGAAGACAATGCGGAAAGGTTCGTTTTCCTTACGAGGGCAGCCATTGAGTTGGCCCTATTAACTAATACCCATTACGATGTATTTCATTCCCATGATTGGCAGGCTGCGCTGACCCCGGTTTACCTGCGAACACTCTATGCCGGCGAGCCGCTACTTCAAGAGAGTTCCACTGTAATGACAATACACAACCTTGGGTATCAGGGTATTTTCTGGCACCTGGACATGCCGCTTGTTGGGGTGGGCTGGGAATTTTTCACTCCAAAGCATATGGAATTTCATGGCAAGTTGAACTTCTTGAAGAGCGGAATAGTATTTTCTGACCAGGTGAATACCGTATCTCAAGGTTATCGAAATGAAATACTCACACCTGAATTCGGATTCGGTCTTGAGGGAATACTTCAGGAAAAAGGGTCATCCCTTTCGGGGATTTTGAATGGGGTTGATTACACGGTTTGGAATCCGGAATACGATACTCATATTGCTGCGAACTATTCGTCGGAGAATCTATCGGGAAAGGCGCGCTGTAAGGCAGACCTTCAGAAGATAGCTAAAGTGCCTGAACTGCCTCATGTTCCCCTGATAGGGATGGTGAGCCGACTTTCAAGTCAGAAAGGAATCGACATACTTGCAGGGGCCTTACCATCGCTCATGGAGCTAGATTTACAAGTGGTAGTACTAGGCACAGGAGAGGCTCGCTACAAGACAATATTTAGTGAGCTTGCAGAAACCTATCCCGGTAAAACAGGTATATTTCTCAGCTATGACTACGAACTTGCACACAAGATATTCGCCGGTTCAGACATAATTCTGGTCCCTTCCAGGTACGAGCCGTGCGGCCTCAATCAGCTTTACGCACTCAAGTACGGCACGGTGCCCATTGTGAGATCTACAGGCGGCCTTACCGATACGGTGGAAGAATTCTCGAGCGAACTGGACTCTGGTACTGGCTTCCAATTTGCCGAACAAGACCCGGCTGCACTCGAAGCCACTGTGCTTAAGGCGGTTGACCTGTTTCTGAATGAACCACCCACTTGGAAACGCTTGATGATGAGAGGCATGAAAAAGGATTTTTCATGGAAGCGCTCTGCTCAAGAATACTTGCAGCTTTACCGGAGAGCGGTTCAGCAACGACTGGGAGCTTTGTCCGGCGGGCCAGGTGAACTTGTATAAAAGATTTTCCGGAAAAATCCCAAGTGTCAAATCTTTACACGGATGTCATGAGTTTTCTTTCCCTGGTTAAGGGATATTCTTTGTGCCATTCATCCTATGATACCTATTCATAATAAGATTATGCTCCTAACAAGACTTCTGTAAACAGAGGGACCAGTTGAACTATCACATTTGGGAGGAGACTCTATGGCCCTGAACCTTGACAGCATTGGGAAAAAAATTGGCCCTGTTACCAAAAAGTACGACTGGAAAGACGTAGTCCTCTATGCTCTGGGAGTGGGCGCCGGATTCGATGACTTAGATTACTGCTATGAAAACAGACTGAAGGTTATACCCAGCTTCTCAATAGGCGCCGTCTTCGAGTTTCTTGCTGAGGCTGCTCTGAATTCCGAGGTCGACTTGTCCGGGATACTGCACGGAGAGCAGGATATTATCTTTCACAATCCTATACCCACTGAAGGGACGCTTTCCACTGAGGGGACAATTACTCACATATATGACAAAGGCAAGGAAACAGGTGCCCTGGTAGTGGCTGAGGCGGATACAAATCATTCCAATGGACAAAAACTTTTTACCAATATTTTCACCCTTTTTTGCAGGAGGGATGGGGGATTCGGAGGTCCAGACGCTCCGAAAGAGCCCGTAGAATTTCCAGGCCGGCTCCCGGACTTTGAAGAGGAATGTGTCCCACTGCCCGACCAGCCTCTGATCTATCGGCTCACAGGCGATATCTTTGCGCTTCACGTTGATCCGGAATTCGCTAAGGCAAGTGGATTTGAAAAACCCATTATGCACGGGCTATGTACTCACGGCTACGCGTGTCGAGCAGTAATAAAGCATCTCTTTCCAGGGCAGCCTGAGCGGATGAAGCGTTTTCGGAATCGGTTCTCTCGCTCCCTGTATCCCGGAACCCCGATCAAAACACAGATCTGGAAAGTCGATGAAGGTTACGCCCTTTTCCGAACTATCAACGCACAAACCGGAGATGTTGTCATCGATCGGGGTATTGTAGAGTGGCTTACAGCAGCAGAAATGGAACAACAATCACGGAAGGAAAAGATACGTTTTGATGATCGTGTAGCCATAGTAACTGGTGCCGGTGCCGGCCTGGGGCGTATTTACTCTATAGAGCTTGCCAGACGAGGCGCTCGGGTGGTGGTGAATGATTTTGGCGGTAACAGAGACGGTGCCGGCGAAGGTTCATTCGGTCCAGCCGACAAAGTAGTTGAAGAAATCCGGGCTATGGGCGGTGAGGCAGTGGCAAACTATGACTCGGTGGCCACATCCGAAGGTGGCCGAGGGATAGTGAATACAGCTCTGGAAGCCTTCGGTCGCTTGGATATTCTTATCAACAATGCGGGAATACTCAGAGATAGATCCCTTGCCAAGATGGAACCCGAGGATTGGGACGCAGTTATGTCCGTTCATCTTGATGGGGCATACAATGTTTCTCGTCCCGCCTTCTCAACAATGCGGGAAAACAGATACGGACGGATTGTAGTTATCACTTCGGCTTCAGGGCTGAATGGCAATTTTGGCCAGACCAACTATTCTGCCGCGAAAATGGCTTTGATAGGTTTTATGAACACTCTGAAGCTCGAGGGGGAAAAGCACGGCATCAAGGTGAATGCGCTGGCTCCGATTGCAGCAACCAGACTCACTGAAGAATTGCTGCCTCCGGATCTCTCGGAGAAGATGAAACCGGATTTCGTGGCTCCCCTTGTATTGTTACTCTGCTCCGAAGAGTGCCGGGTTAGCGGGAGAGTGTACAGCGCAGGGATGGGCTATTATAGCAGGGTAGGCTTAGTCACGGGGCCGGGAACAGTGATAGGCGACGGAAAGCAAATCCCTAGTCCTGAACTCGTCGAGCGGCACATAAATGATATTTGCTCATTGGCTGGCGCTGTGGAGCATTTCGATGCAACAACTGCTCTGGGAGCCATGCTACAAGCGTTGACATCGAAGCCGGAGAAAGCAGTTCAACCAGTAGAAAGCTTGACGGTCAAAGCGGTTTTTGGTCGCATGCCTGGCGCTTTTCAAAAAGATCGGGCGTCCGGGGTGGATGTTGTGTTTCAGTACCATATTGTTGGGCCGGCAGGAGGTGAATGGTACGTGACCATAAAAGGTGGGACCTGCGAAGTGAAGACCGGTGAACACGCTCAACCCACAACCACCATCATGATGTCGGAGGAAGACTTTTTAAATCTTATAAACGGCAAGCTCAAGGCCATGCAGGCTTATACTTCCGGCAAACTCAAGATTCAGGGCGATATTATGAAGTCACAGCTCATAGAGAAACTGTTTAAATTCTGATCCACCAGAGGAGAGCCACGCATGATCGGTATAACTTCGTTCGGCGGCTATATACCTAGACTTAGGATGAACCGTATGAGCATTTTCCAGAATATGGGATGGTTTGCTCCTGCCATAATAATGGTGGCTCAAGGCGAAAGGTCATTTTGTAACTGGGACGAGGACAGTTTGACTATGGCGGTGGCTGCGGCCCGAGATTGTCTCAAGGGTATGGACAAACAAGCCGTGGATGCTCTGTATCTCTGCTCGACTACCCTCCCCTTTTCCGATCGATCCAACGCCGGTATCGTAAAAACAGCGCTAAATCTTAAAAGCAATATTATCACCCAAGACATTACTTCTTCACTCAGGGTGGGGACTACCGGCCTCATCACAGCTCTTTCGGCTGTTCAGCAAAAAGACATGAGCCGAATCCTCATTGTTGCAGCAGACAAACGAGAAGCCAAAGCCGGGTACTTTTATGAGATGTGGTTTGGAGACGGCGCTGCGAGCCTCATTGTAGGCAAGACTGACTTGATTGCTGAGTTCAAGGGCTCTTATTCAGTTTCCCAGGACTTTATTGATCACTATCGTGGGAACCTGAACAAGTATGACTATATGTGGGAAGAAAGGTGGGTACGGGATGAGGGGTACTCAAAAATAATTCCGGAGGCAGTTGAGGGACTGTTTAATAAGCTTTCCCTGTCCATGGATGATGTCGATAAATTTGTCTTTCCATGTTTTTTCAAGGCCGAACACAGGAACATAGCAAGGAAACTGGGAGCAGGATCAGAAAAGGTGGCGGACAATCTCCATGAGGTGTGCGGTGAAACAGGAGCAGCTCATCCTCTGGTCATGTTCTTGGAAACTCTAGAGAAATCGAAGCCTGGCGACCGTATTCTATTGGCGGGGTTTGGTCAGGGTTGTGATGCCCTTTACTTCGAGGTGACTGACAATATGAGCAGCTTTCCTACGAGGCGAGGGGTTGCCGGCTCCTTAGAAAATAAAAAAGTTGTAGATAATTATCCGAAATTTCTAAAATTCAGAGACTTGATTCAGACCGAAATGGGCATCCGTGCGGAATTTCCCTCTCAGACCGCGATGACGGTTCTCTGGCGGAAGCGCAAGATGCTTATGGGGATGGTAGGCGGAAAATGTACGAAATGCGGTACCCCTCAGTTTCCTAAAATGGACATTTGTGTAAATCCTGACTGTTTGAAAATCAATTCTCAGGACGATTACGAATTCGCAGATGTACCGGCTGTCGTCAAGAGCTACACAGGGGATCTGCTTGCGGTGTCGCTTGATCCTCCGGCAGTGTACGGAATGGTGCAGTTCGAAGGCGGCGGACGGTTTATGGCGGACTTCACCGATTGCGAACATTCGGACATTAAGGTGGGGCAGAAAGTAGCCCTGGCTTTCCGGAAGCGCTATGCAGACAAGGACAGGGGCTTTACGGGGTACTTCTGGAAAGCAATCCCTGTTACTGGAAGCGTGTCCGCAGAGGAGATCAGGGAGCAGACTATTGATTTCAGCGATCAGGTGGCCGTAGTGACCGGGGCAGGCGGTGGCTTGGGCCGAATTTACGCGATCGAGCTTGCAAAGCGTGGAGCAAAGATTGTCGTGAATGATCTCGGAGGTGCCAGGGACGGTTCAGGCGAGGCTTCTTCGACTCCTGCAGAGCGCGTGGTAGACGAGATAAAGGCACTTGGGGGAGAGGCGGTTGCAAACTACGATTCCGTGTCTACGCCTCGAGGAGGGGAAGCGATAATACATAGTGCAGTGGAAGCTTTTGGCCGTGTTGATATCCTGATAAATAACGCCGGAATTTTGCGAGATAAAACCTTGGCCAAGATGGAGCCAGAGGAAT
>CAIXMD010000212.1 GCA_903920415.1 uncultured Desulfomonile sp. | reverse complement strand
GTTTTCTCAAGCAGGCTCTTGAAATTGATCCCGAGAACAGCCAGGGCCGGAAAGCACTCGCTGCTCTGATGAACAATTACGGGGTGGTAAAGGGGAGGGTAGGCGGCCGTGAAACAGAGGTGGCAGAACTGGAGAAGGCCTATTCGCTGGATCCTTCAAACCTGAAAATCAAGAAGAATCTCGCTACTGCTTTTTATAATTCGGCTTTGGAAAAAGGTAAGGGTGGAGCCTCGCAAGAGGAGGTCCAGCTTCTACGCAAAGCTCTCGAACTTTCTCCTAAAGATCCGCAGATTACTCAGAATCTGGGAAGGGCATTGTCAAATCTGGGGGTGCTGAAGGGAAGAGAAGGAGACATTCCCGACCAGATTTCCCTACTAAAAGAATCCCTGGAGATTTTTCCCAACGATCCTATAACCAAGAAGAATCTTGCTGCAGCTTACAACAATTATGCCGTGTCTGAAAAAATAGATTTGAAAGTTAGTGAACGGATCGCTAACCTGGAATCTGCCCTGCATCAGGACCCCAGGAATCGTGCCGGCATAACTAATTTGTGCAATCTCTTGGTCAAGGAAGGTGTTAGAGAGGCCAAAAGCGGCCATGTCAACAAGGCGATCGAATTACTGGAAAGGGCTGCTAAGCTTGATCCGAGTAATCAGACGGTGCAGAGCAATCTGGCCGCGGTTTATCATAATGAAGCACTGAAAAAAGGTGAAGCAGGCAAGCATGAGGAAGAGATCCGACTCCTTCAAAAAGCCTTGAACTTGTCCCCTTCCAATGCTGAAGTGAAGACGGATTTAGCCTTGGCGTACAATGACTACGGGGTTATCCTCGGCAAAAAAGGGGATGGCAAGCAGGAACTCCTTTATCTGTCAAAAGCGATAAAACTTGTTCCAGGCAATAAGGTGATCCAAGAAAATCTTGCCAGGGCGAAACAGAAAAATCCTGTCAAGGAACAGAATAGAGAAGGTAGTCAGGATAAGAAGAAGAGCAAAGAGGGATAGACTGCCGTTTTGAGCATGCATCAATAACATTGAGAATCCGACTTTTTAGAATTCAGGTTGCTAAATGGCCCCAAAATTCACGCGTAAGGATTTCCTGGAGGCTCTTTTTGGAAACTATTATAAAGAGCACAGAGGGTTCATACTAGTAAAGAGTTTCAGACGTGGGGACTCCAAGATGAGCACCCGCTATTTCCCCAATATTGAAATTCTTGCCAAGGAACAATATGGAGAAGACAGGGACGTCTATTTCGGTATTTGTCCACGGGAGAGGATGAAGTCAGAAATAGAACACATCCTCCATATCACCGCACTGTGGGCTGACATGGACATTGGAGCGGAAGGCCACAGCGTCGGCAAAATCTTTTTCGAAGGTGCGCAACAGGCTGCTAAAGCTATCAGGAGCTTTCCGCGTCCTCCTTCCATTACCGTTGATTCAGGCCGCGGGCTCCACCTGTACTGGCTGCTGGAGAAAGTCACCGAAGTTTCGGACCTGGAAAAAGTGGAACGAATTCTCAAAAATATTCATCAGTGCCTCCAATGCGGGGGAGAAACCAGCCTGGACACTGTAATGAGGCTTCCAGAGACATTTAACAACAAGCTGAGCGGTGAGGTGCTCCCTTGTAGCGTGACATTCATTAACCACAATTTTCGTTACAACCTAGCGGACTTCGAAAACCTAGACCTTCCCATCACGGGATTTCCACGAGAGCGGACACCAGTTGCCACCACCCAGGCAAAGCCTTTGGTTTCCACAATATTATCCCCTCTATCGGAAGAATTTTCGCATGGAGCAGTTGATCATACCGGTGGGCGTCCTGAAGACTTAAGTCAGCTTCGTAATGCAGGGATGGACAGATTGGCGGAAGAAACTCCCCAGATGGATGACGCGGACCCCGATTTTATGCCATCTCTGCCCGAAGCCCTTTACTTCTCTAACAAAGATGGGGTCACAGGTTTACCGGCAATGTCGGTTTCCGAAGAACCACGGTTTGAGTCAAGACAATTCCATGCGGCATCCGTGTCCATCAGGAACCGCTCTCTGGAAATGCTTTTTGCAGAGGGCACAGAAGTTGAGATTGCCCTTATTGGCTACAACACAGCGATACACGGCATCCTTAAGTGGACTGAAGGCAACTTAATCGGAGTGGAATCGGGCGAGCATAAATACGCTATTCCTCTCTCCAGTGTTTTGTTCATAAAATACAGGTGATTGTATCCCGTTCAACCTACCTCATCGATAAACATTCTAGATAGCCGGAAGGTAGCGAAGAGATGCTGAACATTATATGGTTACTTCTATTGGTAGGGTCTACGGCCATAGCAATGTTGACCGGGCATCTAAAGGAAGTAGTTGTCTCTGTGACTGAAAGCGCTAATTCAGCCTTCAAATTGGCTTTGGGTTTAACCGGGATCATGGCCCTTTGGCTCGGAATAATGAGGATAGCGCAAGATAGCGGTCTCGTCGATAAATTCACGAACCTGATTGCTCCTCTGATGCGTTTTCTTTTTCCGAGTATACCTGCAGGCCATCCGGCCCTGGGGAGTATGGCCATGAATATTGTTGCAAACATGTTCGGCCTCAACAATGCAGCAACTCCTTTGGGCATTCGGGCCATGACCGATCTGGACACCTTGAACCGGGAAAAGGGAACGGCAACCGATGCCATGTGCATGTTTCTCGCCATCAACACTTCCAGTCTTCAACTCGTTCCGGCAGGCGCAATAGCCCTTCTAGCGGCCGGAGGATCTTCAGATCCTACTGTCGTTGCATTTCCAGCCCTTCTGGCCACTACGGTCTCCACTATTTTCGGAGTCCTTGCAGCCAGTCTGCTCTCGAAGCTTCGCCGGTTTCGTCTCGACCCAAACAGAGGACCAAACGATGAAGGGCCTGCCTGAATTCTCGGCAACAGCCTCCAACATTATATTTCTCACTTTTCTGGTTGGAATCCCGCTCTACGGATATCTGAAAGGGATCAAAGTCTACGAGTCGTTTGTAGATGGCGCCCGTGAGGGATTTGACGTTTCGGTACGCATAATCCCCTATCTTGTAGCAATACTCGTCGTAGTAGGTATGTTCCGAGCTTCGGGGGCAATGGATCTTATCACCTCAATATTGCCGGACGTCATGAAGTCTCTCGGATTGTCCCCGGAAGTTATCAGTCTTATCTTGATAAGGCCGCTATCAGGAGGAGCCTCGCTCGGCATACTAGGTGAGATCATAGCCAAACACGGTGGGGATTCCTATCAGGCCCGATTGGGTGCGGTGATAATGGGGAGCACTGAAACGACGCTTTACGTTGCAGCCGTATATTTCGGAGCCGTATCCATAACACGGGTCCGCTATGCTGTTCATGCCGGTCTCATTGCCGACGCAGCCGGTGTAATCGCAGCAATAGCAATATGCAGGGTTTTCTTTGCTTGAATCGGTCTGTGAGACATTAAAAGAGGGTGCCGGATAGTTCACTTCTGATTTGATACAGGACAGGCTGCCCTGGTGTTCATGCTCTTGTGTTCAAAGCTTCTATTGGGTCCAAACGCGCCGCTTTCCATGATGGATAAATGCCGAAGAGCATCCCAACAGCAACGGAAAAGGCCAGTGACAGAAAAATATGCCCCACTGAAAGCACCGTCGGCATCGCGGAAATTATCTTGACAGTTCCTAATGTACCGATGCCAAACACCACACCCAAGCAACCACCCAGGATTCCCAAAAAAGACGATTCAACGATAAATTGAACCAGGATATCCTTTCTCCTTGCGCCGACAGCCCTGCGAAGTCCTATCTCAACTACTCTTTCTCTAATGGAAAGCAGCATCACGCCCAGTATCCCAACCCCTCCAATGAGTAACGACACCAATGCGATACTGGCTGTTAAGAGGCTGAATGTCCTTGCGGTCGAGGTTGCTGCTTCTATCACGTCAGCCTGATTCTGTATCGTGAAATCGTCTGCTTTTCCTTCGTGTAGGTGGTGCCGCTCGCGCAGCAACCATCGAATCTGACTTTCAGCTCGGTACACGTCCTCCAAACCACTCGCCTCAATGAAAATATTGCTCAAGTAATTGACATTCATGAGCTTGTTCATGGCCGTCCGCAATGGAACAAATATCTGATCGTCCTCGTCTTCGCCCGAAACATTTCCTTTTAATGTGGTGACCCCGATCACCCTGAAGAGAACCTTTCCTATCCTGATGGACTCTCCGATAGGGTCGTTCCCATAAAAAAGGTTTTGGACTACAGTGGGGCCCACTACAGCTACCGGTGCCATGAGTTTGTTATCGTCTTCATCGAAAAAGGAGCCGGACTGTACTGAAACATTCCTCACTTGCTGAACAGCCGGGACCGTTCCCACCACCTTGGTACTGTAACTCACGCTTTCATATTTTGCTGGTAACTTCTTCAAATAAGCCGGTGCGACTTGGCTCACTGCTGAACATTCATGCCCTATAGCCACAGCATCTTTGGGAGTCAATGTGGTCATAATGCCCAGTAATCCAACCTGCCCCTTCACGGCGGTAGACCTTGCCGCACTCACGACGAGCAGATTGGTACCCATGCCTTCAATTCTAAGTCTTACCTCTCTCTCAGCTCCCTTGCCTATTCCTACCATTACTATAACTGAAGCGACTCCAATCATGATCGCAACCAGAGCCAGAGCAACTCTCAAACGGTGAGTAGTCAACGATTTCAGGGC
>CAIXMD010000211.1 GCA_903920415.1 uncultured Desulfomonile sp. | reverse complement strand
GCATTATTCGTCCCACGGGGACTGTGGGACCGGGCAAGATGATTCAGGTACGCTGTTCTCAGCGCCCCCTTCACTGCAGACCCCGGGATGTATGGCCGGTCGGTGCTTGGCAGGAATGCTGTCCTGGCGATGATGAACTGGTTCAATTCCTGCTGGATTTTTCGTTCGTCACCTCCGGGAATCTGGAGAGTTTTGCGGTAATGATTTACAAAACCCTGGCTGACAGCTATGTTTCTCCCGATCGGCTTTTCGTTTCTGAGGAACTTGTAGATCTCGAGAATGGACGATAGGGTTCCTTTCTTACAGATAGCCGAGAATGTCTGAAGTTTTGTCTCCTCTAATTCGGCCAGAAACGTCGCGGTATCAAATACCACGAGTCGATTTTCCTCTTCGTCGACGACGAAACCCGTGGGTTCGTAGACTTCGTCACAGCCGAGGTGAACAGGAGCGAGAGTCTTAATGGAGCACTTCAGGAATTCGGTCATGTTTCACCTCCTGCGTCTATCCCTATGGGGAGGCAAATGGAATATCCCTGGACAATTGTCTCCGGCTGAGACAGCGACACGTTGGTCACAGCCTTTCCCCAGTAAGGTCTTCTCAATGCCGCTTCTTCTTTAGGGACAAAAACCGCTCCCTCGTCCGCCATTATGACCGGATTCTTGAACGGGTTGCCTGAACATGCCAGGCTGTCACCGTGTTTTCCGAAGCGCACGAACGGCAAGAAATAGGCCTCCCTGTACGATGCGCCGGCCGGCACCGAGGGAGCCATGCAATAGACGGCGGTGCTGCCTCTAACCTCTGGGAAACTCAGGGGCCGAGTCGCTTCGACCGAGAATCGGCCCAGGCCGATCGAGGCGTCCTTTCCAAAACCGAACTGCCCCATTCTCGTCAGGCCGGTTTGCACATTGCCAATATCTGTGACTTCGGTGTCTATCAGGGCAAAAATAGCGATTGTGAGGCCCGGATGGTAAGAACCGACATTCTGACTATATGGTGCAAATTCCCCGCTACCGGTCGTCCCTGTGCTGCGGTTAATGGTGTTGTGAGGCTGCGAGAAGCTGGCCAGCACGTGGGCTGCATCAGACTCCTCGGTCGAGCCCGGTGTTTGTTTGAGGAACCGTTTGAGAAGCGCACCGTCGTCTATATATTCCATTTTGGACGCCTTCAGAGCCAGGTCCGCGCCGACAAGCATCCATTTCCTGGCTTTATTTTTCTTGCGTTCGCGTACGCTGCTCGCCTGGTCTTTACCATGACACGGAAATATCCAGGACAGAGGCAGGTCCGGTCTTATCATCGCGTAGGTGGTGGTGCCCGGTTGCGGCTCAAATCTTGGAAAGCCCGACGAGAATACGACAAAGGGCTTCTCGTGATAACGGCTCACATTGATTTCCAGTCCGTCTTGCACCAGGGAACTATCGTACGCGACCTGCCAGCAATACTGGCCGAAGATGGTGTCTCCCCTCAAGGCAGTGCCCATTGCCCCGAGAGGACGGATGGTGATCTCATGGAGTTCCAAGTCTTATCCCTCCTTTTCGAGAGGCATGATGGAGGCGAACCGCTCTCTGAGGTTCTCGTCTTCCAATTCGAACCGGATGCGTCCGTATCCTCGGCTGCCGCTCCCGCCCAGGGCATCCATTTCCAGAAGCTTGAGCCCCTCGAGCAGGTAATCCAGGAGATCGTCGTCTTCGTTCAAGTTTTTGAGGGTGACAGAAAAATCAAATACGGTGTCCGCTGGTACCCGCTCGGTAAACCGTGGATGCTCAGCAACGCCCTTAATTCTGTCAATTGAGTTTTCCGACTTGACTTCTGTAAGCGGCAGGTGTCTCTCTGCAGCAATGGCTCGCCAAGAATCGCTCAAAGGGCAATCGGCAAATGAAACCCTCGTGGGGCCGAGTTTGGCTGCCTCGTCTCCGTCCGCTCCGCTCGTCCCGAACAAACGCAGAATCTTCTCGCCCTCCTCTCTCTGCTTGCCCTGAACTCCCTGCAAATGTCTCAGGCTCAGGGGTTTTCCAGAGGTTTTCCCCATAAGGCCGCTTTTCATCTCAAGAAGGGATCGTACCTTTCCCTTGATGGAGGAGCCTGGGATGTATGGCTCCTGGGTGTGGGGATGTTTCACCACCTGGTTGTCTGTGCCGCCGATACGCATTTCGAGATCGCCGCCTCCGATGTGCAGACCGCTTTTCAGAACTATTTTCCCCTTTATCTCAGTTATCTTCGTGAGTTTCATGACATATTCCCCCTCTCAGTTATTCGGCCCATAAAGTCGGTAAAATCCCATAAAGGCCTCGAAAAAGTCCGCAAAAACGCGAAGATCGTCTTTGGATTGGACTTGGCCTACAGAATCCTGAATGAAGTTGAGGAAATTCTGTGAAACCAGCTCCCGTCCTTTGGCATATGCCGTCTTGGCCACCAACATGTGAACCTGGGGCAGAACACTATCCCACGGGACTTGCGTCGATAGGGCCAGACCATTGAGACGGAGTACCTCGTCGTAGAACTTGCGGATTTGTGTACGCTTGTTCAACCGACTTTGATTCTTGTTTTCATTTCCCAAGTCTTCCGCCATCATGCGTGCCTTCTCCGAAAAGAGTTTCGGATCCATACGCCTTGCGCTTCTGTCAAGCCAAAATTCAATCTTGGCTCCCGACGGATATTCCGGGTATTTTTTTGGAGAAAACTGGGCTAATGATTTGATATCAAATAATAATGTATGTGGTTACAGGGATTTCGCTACTGCCGACAGTCGAGCCGAGGACCTGTTGGAAGGTGGGCGGATTTCAAGGTCAGCACAGACTGCCATTTGGCGGTCGTCAAGACGAGGTAGGCGAAGAAACTCAATGTGCTTTATCTGGTAACGG
>CAIXMD010000210.1 GCA_903920415.1 uncultured Desulfomonile sp. | reverse complement strand
TCCTGCTGGCAACCCCCCAAATCATAGTCATCAGTCGCAAGAGTTTCAAAGCTGGACGCTTCGGCAAGATCATACACCGGACTACCACCGCTGAGCCGTTCAAATCCTATTGAGCTTTGAGCCCCAAGAGTGCCGAATAGGAGGATCATGACAATCGTTACGGGCAAATTCCGGAAAAAACGCATGAGGAAAAAATATTTTGGTATCATTTCGCTCTGTCCTTGTTATTTGCCAAACATCCGAATCATCCCTAAATTAATGTCGTTCATCAGTCAGCATACCCGACCCTCTACCGCAGGTCAACGCAAGGAATGAGGTAGGTCGTCAATAGTGAACACCCTCGCGGCTTCATGTCCAAAGTTTAGGAGAAATAATGTCTGAATATACCGGATGGATTATTCTCATAGGCATCCCGCTAGTGTTAACCCTACTCCTCTTTTGGCGGGCTCGTACCTCAATAGTATTCAGAGAGATGCCCTGGTACAACAAATTAGTAGGGATAACGGCGTTTATCCTCTTGATATTATGTGTGATTAGTATCGCTTGGCGCGTCCTCACAGACTTCGCTGAATAGTAACTGTATCTTGGGTGTTAATTTTGGCACAGGATAAATTTGCGGCTCGGATAAAGAGGCTGATGACTTGCGGTCACGGACTCCGACGACCAGAAACCGATTATCTCAGGGACGGTATTCATGAACTGCGGGTGAGATACAGCCATGTCAATTACCCGAGGACATCACGAATTGTTTGGAGAAGTTTAGTCGGGTCATACGGCTTCTTAACGAAACCTCCAGCTCCTAATTCAAAGACATCTTTTTCAGAAGCATCGGAGGTGTATCCGCTGACTATAAGAACTTTCACCTTAGGATTGATTTTCATAAGCTCCTTGAAACATTTCCGGCCGCCCATCTCCGGCATGATGAGATCCAGAAGCACGAGACAAACGTCGTCCTGGTTTTCTTGATAGACCTCCAATGCCTCTCTTCCATTAGATGCAGTTAACACTGTGTACCCGGCTTGGCGCAGATAATCCGATCCCAGATCTCGTACCAACTCTTCATCATCTACCATAAGAAGGGTTTCAAAGCCACCCGGAGGGCTGGAGACATCGACCTGCTCATGCACTTCCTCTTCCTCCTCCTTTTCCACTGCTGGGAAATAAATCCGAAACGTTGTTCCGTGACCGGGTTGGCTTTCACAACTGATGTAACCGTCATGCTGTTTGACTATACCATAGACCATGGACAGCCCGAGACCTGTACCCTTACCGACATCTTTGGTGGTATAGAAAGGCTCAAAGATATGCTCCAGAACCTCTTTGTTCATGCCGTGGCCGGTATCTGAAACGGAAAGCATTACGTAAGTGCCGGGCTTTGCCCCAAGATGCGCCTTGCAATATTCGTGGTCCAGGACAACATTTTGGGTTTCTAAAGTCACCATACCTCCGTCGGGCATGGCATCTCTTGCGTTGACTACCAGGTTCAGGATGATCTGTTCCAACTGGTTAGGGTCAGCTTGAATGATGGACAAGTCTTCTCCCAACCGAAGCTCAATCTTGATCATTTTGGGAATAGTTCGATCGAGCAGGCTTCCCACCATAGTGACCTGATGGTTAAGATCCAATGGACAGGGGCTGGTTGCCGTCTTTCTGCTAAAGGTGAGCAACTCTTTCACCAGGCCTGCCCCACGACGGGCCACTGAATTGATCTTCTGTAGATTATCGTGTTCACGGGAATTTGGTGGGGTCTTGGCGAGAAGCAATCCCGAATAGCCAAGAACAACCTGGAGCAAGTTGTTGAAATCATGGGCGACTCCTCCCGCAAGAGTTCCGATGGCCTCCATCTTTTGAGCGTGGACAAGCTGAGCTTTTAGTCTGTTCTCTTCGGTGATGTCTAAAACGAAAGCGAGCAATGCGGGCTTGCCCAAATAATCAGTACGCCTAGGCCATACACTCACTTCAAAACTCTCACCACTTTTCTTTATCCCTCTGACCTTATAGTTTGCGGTGTTATCCACGCCTACCAGTATTTTCCCAACCTTTTCCATAACCGAATCTCTGTCTTTATAGACGATGAACTCAAGGGGAGACAGGCCGACTATTTCTTCCGGGGACTTGCATCCCATTATCATGACAAGTGCAGGGTTG
>CAIXMD010000209.1 GCA_903920415.1 uncultured Desulfomonile sp. | reverse complement strand
GGAGACAAATATGCCGGCCTGTCTCAGGAGGCTCTGTGGGCGCTAGGCGGAATTCTCAAGCACGCGCCTGCCCTCTGCGGAATTTGCAACCCCACCACGAATTCTTACAAGAGGCTTGTTCCTGGTTTCGAAGCTCCGGTGAACCTCGCCTACTCATCTCGGAACCGTTCTGCCTGTTGCCGAATTCCCATGTACAGCGCTTCTCCCAAGACCAAGAGGATAGAATACCGGACCCCAGACCCGTCATGTAACGGATACCTGGCTTTCAGCGCCCTGTTGATGGCAGTCCTGGACGGAATCCAAAACAAGATTGACCCTGGTGAGCCTCTGGACAAAGACATTTACGCCTTGTCACCCGAAGAACTTCAGGGTGTGCCCTCAACTCCCGGCAGCTTGGGCGAGGCCCTCAAAGCCCTAGAGGCGGACCAGGAATTCCTTCTCATGGGCGATGTGTTCACCCAGGATGCGATCGAAATGTGGATCGAGTACAAAACCAACGCCGAACTCAACCCCATCCGAATGAGACCGCATCCATACGAGTTCGCACTCTACTACGACATCTAGGTTGGATGTTGCTAAATATGGACGTTTCAGCACGAAAACCTTTTTGGTTAAAACGCGGGCTTCCCACGGATGGTCGAAGTTCCGCCTTGCGGTCAATGATAAGAGATAGGGCCCTGTACACAGTATGTTCGGAGGCTCACTGCCCCAACCGGTGGGAGTGTTTCAGCCGAGGCACCGCTACGTTTCTGTTGCTGGGCCCCAATTGTACTAGGAATTGCACATTTTGCTCAGTGGATAACTCTCCAGTCTGTCCCCCAGACCTTGACGAACCCAGGAGAATTGCTGACACCGCTGCTCAGATGGGCTTAAGCTTCTTCGTGGTTACAATGGTGACACGCGATGATCTACCAGATGGCGGCGCGGGACACATAGTCGGTACAGTAAAGGCCATACGGGAGAAATGCCCCGGCGCAGGCTTGGAACTTCTCATTTCGGATCTCGGCGGGAATTGGGATGCATTGGCTGCTGTCCTGGAATCACAACCGGACGTCATAAACCACAATTTGGAAACATGTCCCCGGCTCTATGCTCAGGTTCGCCCTCAAGCGGAGTACCAACGATCCCTCGAACTTTTGAAACGCTCTGGTGCGTGTGCGCCTCGTGTAATCACCAAGTCAGGGTTGATGCTGGGTATGGGGGAGACCAAACAGGAGGTCTTGAGCGTCTTAGATGACCTTAGGGAAGCCGGTTGCCTGTTACTGACTCTAGGACAGTACCTGGCGCCATCTATGGAACATCACTCTGTATTCCGTTATGTCACTCCCGAGGAGTTTAAGGAGTTCCAAAGTGAGGCTATTGAACGCGGCTTCGCAGGTGTGGCATCAGCTCCGCTGGTTCGCAGTTCTTACATGGCCGAAGGGCTTTATCGAACTGCTCTTCATAGATTTTACTCTGGGCAGACTGCTTGCCGTCCGAAGGGAAGGGGATAAGCCGAAGCCCTAGAGTAATTAAGTTACTTGCTTGAATGCACATCGGTATATTACTAAAATCTGAAATCCACCCTGATCTTGAAAATTTTTTCAGCGGGGAATTCCAGTATTCGTATGCCTGTTCTCACAGTAAGGTCACGGATAATGTCTTTCTTTTCACCTTCAGATTGAGCAATAAGGGTGAACCAGACATTATATTCGTGTCTCCGTTCGTAGTTATGAGTAACCCCCGGACAAGAATTTACAATCTCAACGAATGAATCAAATTTCTCTCTAGGTACCCGAGCGGCCAGCAGCGTACTCACAAAGCCTATCCGCCTGGAATTGATGGAAGCTCCCATACGCCTAATGATTCCCTCTTCCCTAAGGTTAGTAATACGAGAGAGGACCTCGGCCTCATCCATGCCGATTCTGTCCCCGAGCACCCGGTAAGGATGAGGTTCTACGGGAAAATCAGTTTGGATTTCATTCAAAAGTTGTCTGTCTTGGATGTCCATGAAAGCCTATTGCATGACAACGCTGTGAGGTAAACTGTCTTACTGCGAAAAAATTTGCGTTCAACATAAATCTGTAAGGCTCGTTCAATAATTAATCAGGCTTTCCGATGCCTTACGCCATAACCCGTGGAGGTCGCTGCACTCATCAGGGAAGAGCGCTGTACCCAGCTTGACCTCGTAGTGAATGTTATTCCCATCTACAACAGATCTACCAGTCCCGAGTATGGTCTCAGCCTTCTTCGTCACAGTTCTTATTTCATCTGACGGTAAATTTTCCACCATCAACCCGAAGCCCCCAGTCATGAATTTTCCAGTCAAGCATGTTCTCTTGGTTAAGATCCGAAGCTTTTCCGCGAACATCTCCAGGAAACGGCGGACTAAAGAGTAATCTAGTGCGAGGTATAATTCATCCATGTTCTCAATCAGGACAAGCAACAGGAACAGGTTGCTTTTACGGTCCCTGACCCTTGAGATGGCAATACGGGTTTGGTGTCGGAAATATCCTTCGCTTAACAGTCCTGACTCGCCATCGTACTTTCTCACTCCTTGGATCAGTTTCTTGTAGTAAGCCACGGTACGGATAAGTCCAGCCAGATGTCCGATAAATTGCCATGTCTGCCTTCCTTCCTCAAATCGGGGACTAGGCTTCCGTGACGCCAGAACAAGAACCCCATGATCACAATCATCAAGTCCTGACCAAGGGATCACCGCGAGGCTCTTGGGCTCGAATCCGATGGTTTCCCCAGGGTGAAAAATAGTCAGTGAGCGCTCCTCACCTCTAAGCCCTGAGATGATGACCGAGTTCTGCTTATCCAGTGCCCACTGTATCCATCCTTGTTTAATTCTGATGATCCGCCCTTTCTTTAGGATTGATGAGAACCCCTGGCATGATAGTACCCTGCACAGTCCCTTTTCCGGAAGAACCACTGCGACGAGTGCTCCGTCTAATTTTGTCCTGTCCACTATCAGGCGAACGGCAATGTCAAAGAAGTCGGCGTACGAGTCGGTAGATTCAAAATCTTCATTCAGCAGGTCTCGGATCAGGTTCAGATCAGCTTCAATCCACTTATGACCCGAAACCCGTTCGGTGAGTTCAAGGATATTCTGCGCGGTTCTTGCCAGACCCAATAAAATTTTGAGGTGTTTATCCGAGAAACTTTTGGCCTTACGGGTATCGATCCAGAGCACCCCCCTGGTTCCAACCGGCGCAGCCATATAGGCCATAATCGACTCTCGCTCGGAATAGATGCCGAGTGTTGAAGAATCTCCCTCAAAACAAGCCTCATGGACTGGGACGCCCCTGCGAAATATGTTTCCTTGGATGCTGGTTGTTAAAGGCAACTCAGCATCGGAAATAAAGTGATCACTCAGGGAGTGAAACCCAATGATTATCAACTTGTCGCGGTCATCGTTTAGTACAATGAGCGCAACAGTCAAGGCATCAACAGCATTCGCTGCAAGAACCATTAAGCCTTTTAGAGGGTTCACATTATTGGACAGGTGATCCTGATTGATGCGCCCGTCTGATCTCATGACTGCTCCGGTTTAATGGCAATGGTTACCTGTAACGGATCAATGGATTCTATCTTGAGCCCCTCAGGCTTTACCAGAACTGGAACAATCAACTTTCCCTTGGCAATAAGTTCTGAAATGTTGACGGGGTCTGTGGTGACGGAAATCACTTTCTTCAGGTCATCCTGTAATGCACGGATTCGCACTTCCGTTGGAGCCACCGATATCTTGGCATTTTCAGGAAGTTCTCCTAACAAGGTCGGCACCACGTTAATTTTCTTGGCCAGAGCTGTCTCTATACTAAGGTTCAGGTCCGAAGGTCTGATTTGAGACATGGTAATCCCCGGCGGAACCTGTATATTCTTATTCGTAATCCTGAAATAATTGAGTCCGGTCACTACGCCGCTCAGGTCGATCACTGCGCGTACGGAACCGGGTTTGAGATTGGCTAACCCAGACTCAGGACCACGGAGCCTCACATCAATGCGGTCCATCCACTTGCCGGTAATTTCCATACCGACCGGCAAATTAGTGTACTGAATCGGCACGGACATTCCAAGTTCGGAGCTTTGAGGCCCTACGATGACAAACCAGAGTAGGATCGAAGTGGCAAACGAAAAAATCTTCAGGCGCCAATTAGATCTGAACAGAGAAGCAATGTTCGTATAGTTCCCTTGCGGGGACGTCTTTCCGGCGATCAGCCCACGCTCCAATGCCTGTCGAAAATCCCCCTTCTTTTTGTAAATCGTAAGCTCTCCTGACTCGATCAGCGAAACCTCGCCCCGTTCCTCCGATACTGCCACGCAAAGTGCGTCGGACCTCTCAGTGAGTCCGAAGGCAGCTCTGTGACGGGTGCCGTAGCGAGTGCTCAAATCCTCATTCCTGGAAAGGGGGAGAATACAACTGGCGGCTTTTATACGGTCTTTTCGGACTAATATGGCCCCATCGTGGAGAGGTGAGGTCTTTTGGAAAATCATGATTAACGCTTCGGCGGAGTATAGACTGTCCAGGAGCTTTCCCTTGAGAATTAAATTATCAAGTTTGTTCAGTCTCTGGAACACAATCAGAGCACCAATTCGCAATCGAGCAAGATCACTCACCGCTCGAACCGTCTCCTCGATTATGTCCGGGTCGAAGTCATTGCCTTGAGATTGACTCAAGTACCTAATGGGTGAAGCCCGGTCGAGCATTTCTCTTATCTCTGGCTGGAATACGATCACTACCACGACAATAATGGCAGCCCACAGATATTGGAAAAGGACCGAGGTCAATATCAAACCCAACCAGGAGGCGATAAAGTAAAACAGACCTATCCCAAGCAGCGTGGCCAAAATTTGAAAAGCTCGGGTCCCCCGGAACCAGGCCAGGACGAAATAGATCAGGCAAGCCATTATAGAAATGTCCACAATGTTGGTCGCGCTGATTGAGTAAAGCAGTTCCTTGAGGGTTTGCATGACGGTCTCTTATGGTGATCAAGGTTAAAGGTAAATACAGGAAATTGTGTGACCTGATGGAAAGACCGCTTGGATAGGGTCTCTAGTTATAAAGAACTGTTGATAAAATGTTATCGCCCACCTCATTGGAATCGGGTGACTTTCCGAAGGGGTGATTGAAGGCCAAGTCTGCCGGCAAAACAACTTAATGGCTTATACTGGTTCATAGGATCTGACATCACGGGCTGAGAGTTAGCATACTGTTCAATTTTCTTAGTTCTTCCAATGCCCCTTCCGAGATACTTGTAATTTTAAAACCCGCAACCAACTGTCCGTCTTCATTCCTTGACGCCCACTGGCATTGCGATTCGAAAGTAAACGGATATATGTCGGCAAAATAATCTGCCTGTATCAGGAATTCCTTGATTTCGCCGGCCTTCGTAGCTATGCCGGTCACTTGAAAACCCGTCTCGGTGATATCGACAACTTCCCCTCCGTTGACCAGATTTTCTAAGTCATATATGGGAAGTCGAACGAAAACATAGTTCCTCTCTAATCGCCGCCGCTTTCCTATATCCAATCTTTCATGGGGGATGGACAAGAGCGGTTCCAGTTCACGCTGCTCTAAGGCATGGGCGTCCAGCAGCATCCTAAATATATTCTGCAATTTAGCCAGAGAGACATCATATTTGTCCATCAATTGTCGGTTAATCATCCCGGAACGAATGTCGGAAACTATTTCTTTCGCTTTAATCGTACGTTTTTGTCTCACGACTGTCTGGCCTCCGCCTTTAATCTGAACTGTGCGGCGTATTCAATTTCTTGCCGCGCCTGGATGAGAAGTCCTTGCCGATCGTACGCCGAAGTGGAGAATCAATTTAGAGAAAATCGGCATCGCTTGTCATACACCCAAGACATTATAACACTTTGTTGATTCAAAAGAGGAGTTTTTTTATTTTGTCCCATGATCACGACTCAATATGCCGTCAGGTATCGAACCGGGAATGTCTTTAATAAGGCGAAGAACGTTTTTGGAACCATTTTCGGAATGATAGAGGTATTTATCCATGATCTGCCGAATAAGCCAAATTCCGAGTCCTTCTTCGCAGGGGCCTTCAAAATTTGGGGTCGGGACTTTCTCTGGGTCAAAGCTTTCTCCGTTGTCCTCGAAACGAAATTCCAATTGCTGCAAGCTCACCCTGATTTGGACTGTGACGCGACCCTTGAGTTCGGACCTGTATGCGTGATTGCCAATATTTGTGAAGGCTTCATGGAAAGCCAGTTCCAGCATGTCAACAAGTCCTTCGGACTTAGAAAATGCAGGAAACTGTTGTATCAGGTCTCTGACAAACAAATCGAGCGGCGTTACCATTATGGTTTCTGCTGGGGCCTCGATCCTCACAGTCAGTTCGTTTTCCATTGATTGAGTCATGGAGAAAAGAAACCTGATATCATGCTGTTGGAACACAAAATCTAATTCTGGAACTCATTCAATTTGAGAAGGATTTAAGAGCAGCCTCCACATCGTCGAAAATTTCAACAACTGTGTTTAACCTGGTGAGCCGAAATAGTGATTTCAAATGACTTGAGGGGCCGGCTATTTTCATGTCGCCATTATTCTTTTTTACGGACCTCCATGAATACACGAGAGCACCGTTGGCAGTACTGTCGATAAAATTGGTCTTGGACAAATCTATAACCAACTTGATCGTAGTCTGTTCACACATGTTCTGGATCATGCCCTTCAGCGTCCGGGCTACGGCATCATCGAACCTGTCATCCATGGTTATGACGGTCACATCATTTCTCTTCAGAATCTCCATACAGACATCTCCTGAAACTGAATTGTATAACCATTCTAAAGAAAAAGCCACTCCATATCACCACTGGATAAGTAATTGGAATGGCATAATTTCTCTGGTGCCGAGGGACGGAATCGAACCATCGACAAAAGGATTATCAGGCTCTGCACTGGTTATAATAACAAATAACATTAGATAGTTACCGAAACGCCCCTTCGCAAACAAGTCACATTTTATAATAACGAATCACTACTGATTCGCGCAAGAATATAACTAAGTCTGTTTCTACAAAAAAAAATAGGTAGATGCTCAGCATCTGATGTAATCCTAACAGACGCATGACTGAATGTCATGTCAAATCTGGACACCGATTGAATTAGCCTTAGCGAAATGGAGCACTTTCTTAGGGAATTAGGCTCGGTAAAGAATTTTGAGAACTGCTATAAAGACAACGTCATATACATTTAGTTTGCTTAGCTGTTTGAAACAAGTCCTTGTATGGTTTCAAAGAGATGAGAAGTTGTAATGGGTTTGGAAACATAAGCGTCCATACCCGCTTCGAGGCAGACCTCCTCGTCCCTCTTAAAAGCACGAGCGGTCATAGCTATAATGGGGATTCGCTTGCCGGTCTCCTGCTCAGATTCCCTGATAATTCTCGTAGCTTCGAGACCATCCATCTCCGGCATTTGCACATCCATCAGTATGAGATCAAAATCTCCGGATTTATGTTTTTCAACAGCATCTAAGCCGTTGTTAGCAACAACGACCGAATGTCCCTTTTTCTCAAGCATCAATGTGGCCATTTTTTGGTTGACCACGTGATCTTCTACCAAGAGTATCCTCAAGGGTTTCAGAGGCGGCAGTTTTCTTCCTTCAGTGGGATGGCTTGCAGATTTGGTTCCCCAGTCCGAAGGAGACAATGTGACTGCAATTCTATGTTGAAGGTCTCTGTAGTTAAGCGGCTTGCATAAATACGCTTCGACTCCTAATTCGGCGCATCTCTCGCAGCCATCTCTCTGATTCAGAGAAGACATAATTATTATCTTCAATTTTGAATGGTTGGGGTCATTACGAATCATTTCGGT
>CAIXMD010000208.1 GCA_903920415.1 uncultured Desulfomonile sp. | reverse complement strand
GACCTTGTTGTTTATGAACAGCAGGCCGAGTTAACTGCCTGTATGGAAAAAACTTCCCTTGATCCTGCAACCATCAATCAGCAACGAGACTATCCGGCAGCCTTAAGTTTGACAGTCTTCTTGTAGAGCGGAGACATGTCTCGCAGTCTCTGAACTATTGGCGGAAGGATTGTCAGGACGTCTTCCACGTCTTGGTCGGTATTGTCCAGACCAAGCGTGAATAATAGAGACCCTTGGGCGGTACCTGCATCGATTCCCATGGACAGCATCACGTGTGACACTTTCAAGGACCGGGAGATACACGCAGATCCACTTGCTATCTTTACTCCTTCCATATCCAGGAAGAGAAGCATGGATTCCCCTTCAACGTACTTCACAGTCAGGCTAACATTCCCGGGAAGCCTCAGTGTAGGGTGCCCCACCAGGCCCACCTCTTCCACGACAGCAGGTATTCCCTTTATCAAGCGATCTCTTAAAGGAATCATATGAGCTATTCGGCCATCCATTTCTGCAAAAGCAATCTCAGCAGCTTTGCCCATGCCTACAATGCCCAGTACGTTTTCGGTCCCGGCGCGCAGGCCGCCTTCTTGAATTCCTCCGTCTATCAGCGGTGATATCCTTACCCCTTTTCTTACAAAAAGCGCCCCAACGCCCAACGGACCATAAAATGGATTGGCTGCCAGGGAGAGAAGGTCCACGTTCAGGGCTTCGACATCCACCGGAATAACGCCGGCTGTCGCGACGGCATCTGTATGAAAAAGGATATTGCGCTCTCTGGCTATGCGCCCGATATCGGCAATCGGTTCAATAGTGCCGATCTCGTTGTTCGCGTGCATGACCGAGATCAGTACAGTCTGAGGGGTGATAGCCTTTCCCACGTCTTTAGGATCGACCATACCGTATTTATCCACGGGAAGCCGGGTTACTTCCACGCCCTGCTTCTCTAAAGCCTTGGAGGCGTGCATTATGGAAAAATGTTCCACTGAGGACATTATCAGATGATTGCCCTTTGATCGGTTTGCCTGCAAAACGCCCTTGAGCGCCCAGTTGTTCGCTTCGGTCCCTCCGGAAGTAAAGACGATTTCGGTCTCTCGCGCATTAATGAGGGCCGCGACCTTTTGCCGTGCTTCATCGATAGCTTCAGTCACAGACTCCCCTAGGCTGTGCATGCTTGATGGGTTGCCATAGTTTTCTCTCAGGAAAGGTATCATAGCGTCCACCACTTCCGGCAGGACTGGTGATGCCGCAACATGGTCCATATTAATGATTTTCATGAGTCTACCCCTATAAAAAGACCTTCAAGCAAATACCAGATGACTCGATGTAACCGCCATTAAATTAACGACTGCCGTTGGGAATGTCAACGATTCTGAAAGAGCACTCAAGGAGAAATCACAAATGGTCCTTGACACATGAGCCCCCTTCTCCTAATCTTCATGCTGATTGTACTAGTCGTTAATCACACTCAGGAGTCTGTTTATGCAAATCTTGATTTCCGGGTCTTTGGCCTACGACAGGATCATGGATTTTCCGGAAAAGTTTTCAGATCATATTCTGCCGGACAAGATCCATATCCTGAATGTTTGCTTCATGGTAAACGGGGTAAAAGAACAGTTCGGCGGTACGGCAGGCAACATTGCTTATAACCTTGCGCTTCTTGGAGAGCATCCCCTCATTCTTGCCTGCGCGGGCAAGGATTTCGACAGCTACGAGCGTTGGTTGCGGAGCCTGGGATTGCCGATGTCAGGGATTAGATGTATTCAAGAGGAATTCACTGCAGGAGCTTATATCACCACCGACAAGGCGGATAACCAGATTACCGGTTTCAATCCCGGGGCGATGAGACATCCGTGTAATTACGAGATCGACGGTGCTGATCATTCCGGCACTTTGGGTATCATAGCCCCTGGCAATCTTGACGACATGCTTCGGTACTCGCGAGCTTACAAAGAACGTTGTATTCCTTACATCTTCGACCCAGGCCAATCCATACCGGCGTTGTCTACCGGAAATTTGCTCGAGATGCTTACGGGATCGAAACTGTTCATTTCAAATGACTATGAATTGGAAATGGTTATGCGGTCCTCAGGTATGAATAGATCCGAACTGCTCCAACAGACGGATGCTATTATCACGACTCTCGGCGAGCGAGGCTCTCTGGTTTCCACAGGCCAAGGCGACGAAAAAATACCGGCAGCGATACCGGAGACTGTAAAGGATCCCACCGGGGCCGGCGACGCGTTCAGGGCGGGCTTGCTCAAAGGTTTGGTATTGGGGAAAAGTCTCTTGGATGCCTCTCGTATGGGATCGGTATGCGCGAGCTTCAGTGTGCAATGCCAGGGGACTCAATGCCACAAGTTCTCCCAGGAAGAATTTTGGGCAAGGTACAGCTCGAACTTCGGTCAAACCTGATCTGAAAAATGGCATCGCAAGCCCCGGCTGAACGAGGCAAATTGCGAGAATTTCCCTGCCTTCCCATCTCTTGGAGGACGAAAACAGCGATCTTCTCAGCTATCAAGCTCGGAGGCGATCCATGTCGCTAGACTCCAGTGAATTCAGCAACGGTCAAAAAAAAGATGTTTTATTGAGATCTCCTGAGGCCTTGTTATTAAGGATTCGCGATGCCTTCACGGAACT
>CAIXMD010000207.1 GCA_903920415.1 uncultured Desulfomonile sp. | reverse complement strand
TTCATGGCGGCCGACGTGGCGGTAAACCGTTCCACAATCTTAAAGGCCATCTCACTAGCTATGAGCTTCATGCGGTCCCAGTCGGAGATGAACAATTCCGGCAGGTAGCGTTTTACCAGGGCCATCATTTCTTTGTCCGACATAGCGGTAACGCGGCCTTTATCATATTATTCAGTAATGATATCGTAGACTTTGGCAATTGCCGGGTGGCTTTTCTCCACCTTTTCATCCTTTGGTAATTCTGTCATGGAGTTAATCCAGTGGGCTATGCCGGCCATTCCCGATTTATCGGTAATATTGACCACAGGCGGGCGCCCCAGGATCTTGGTGGTGTCGAAAATGTTATAGATTTCCTCGTTTTTAAGCGCTCCATCCACATGTATTCCTGCGCTGGTGGCGTTGAAAGCCTTTCCCAGGAGCGGGTAGTTATCCGGGATCTGGTGTCCAAGCTCCTGCTCGAAGTAATTGCCGACTTCGGTTATTGCTAGAGTGTCCATGCCGTCGGGATGTCCTCTCAAGGACATGTATTCGATGATCAAAGCCTCTATCGGGGTGTTTCCCGTCCGCTCACCAATACCCAGGAGCGTCCCGTTCACGCCTGAGCACCCATAAAGCCATGCACAGACAGCATTGGTAAGGCCTTTATGGAAATCGTTGTGCCCATGCCATTCTAAAAGGTCCTCGGGAACATTGGCATCGTCAATCATTGCCCTGATCAGTTTGGGGACGCTACGTGGAAGAGCCGCTCCTGGATAGGTGACGCCGAATCCCATGGTATCGCATAGTCTTATCTTAATGTCCGTACCTGATTCTTCCCGGATCTCCATGAGATTCTGGGCAAGCGGCACGCAAAAACCGTATATATCCGCCCGAGTTATATCCTCAAAATGGCATCTGGGTACAATCCCCTTTTCCAGGGTCGCCCGGACCATGTCCAAGTATTTGTCCATGGCCTTGCGTCTGTCCAATCCCATCTTCAGGAAGATGTGATAATCTGAAACCGAGGTGAGAATTCCTGTTTCAGTGAGCCCTACGGCTCGGATGCTTGCCAAGTCCTTTTTTTGGGCCCTTATCCAGCCCGTAACAACCGGATACTGATAGCCTTTGCTCCGGCAGATTTCGACACATTCCCTGTCCTTTTTCGTATACACGAAGAATTCAGATTGCCGGATGATCCCCCGTGGCCCTGAAAGCTTGTGGAGGAAATCGAAAAGAGTGGATACCTGTTCTACGGTAAACGGTGGCCTGGCCTGCTGTCCGTCACGGAAGGTGGTGTCGGTTATCAGGAAGTTACGTGCGGGATTAATGGGTAGGATGGCGAAGTCGAAATCCACTTTGGGGACTTCGGTGTAGGGGAAAATATTCCTCAGCAGGTTCGGGTTTTCAAGCTCACGGAGAGACCGAACCTTACTAAACTTGTTATATTCGTGATACAAGACTCCTCTTTTAGGGTCCCAGCTAGCCATCCCCGGCCTCCTTATTGCTTCACGACGATTCTTAGGCCCAATTCCTTGAGCTGCTCCGGAGCCACCGGTGCGGGTGCTCCAGTAAGCGGACAAACTGCTTTTTGCGTTTTCGGGAAAGCTATGACATCGCGAATCGACTCCGATCCGGTGATCAAAGCAATGAGTCGATCCATCCCCAGGGCGATGCCTCCGTGAGGTGGCGCACCGTAGCGGAGGGCTTCGAGCAGAAATCCGAACTTTTGCCTGGCCTGCTCTTCCCCTATTCCCAACGCGGCAAAAACCCTCTCCTGAATGTCGCTCCTGTATATTCTCATGCTTCCGCCGCCTATTTCAGAACCGTTGAGGACAAGGTCGTAAGCACGGGCACGCACTGAACCAGGGTCTGATTCCAGAAGAACCAGGTCTTCGTCTCTCGGTGAAGTGAAAGGATGGTGCATTGCCTTGTACCGTTTTTCTTCTTCGTCATACTCGAACATTGGGAATTCCGTTATCCAGATGAAACCATATTCGCCTACGGGGATCTCGCCGAGCTTGCCTGCCAAGTTGTTTCTCAAATTCCCGAGCACATCGTTGACAACCCGTGATGAGTCCGCGGCGAAGAGTATTACATCGCCTGTTTGAACTCCCACGCTTTCGTTGATAGCTGAACGCTCCTCCGAGGAAAGGAATTTGGCAATTGGGGACTGCCATTCGCGGTCATTCTTAATTCTTGTATACGCAATTCCTTTGCCCCCATAAATGGCTGCAAAATCGCGAAGGTCGTCAAGGTCCTTCCTGGAAAGC
>CAIXMD010000206.1 GCA_903920415.1 uncultured Desulfomonile sp. | reverse complement strand
GCAGGTGTTATTGGCGTTGCAAAGTTGTATGCATGGGCTCTGGTGAATCGTCGAGAAGTCTAGGCGGTGGTACGAGCCCAGGGCGAGTCTGTCCGTAGGCCGGATCAGTCGGACGGCAGATGAAGGTGTTTCATGGAGGGCTAACATGGACAAGTGGACCTTTGGAATTACTTTGCTGGTAATTGGAGCCAGTGGGACTTTCATCACTCTCGGAATCCTCATTCTTTTCACAAACATTCTCAAGAAAGTGTTTCCTCTCTCCGCCGAGCAGGACACAAAGTGAGAACCAAGGAGTAAAGATATGTTAGACAGCTTAATTTCAGGTCTGTCAGGCCTTACACTTGGATTTCAGTTCCTTTTTTCTCATGGCTTGCCAAACGTGGTGATGCTGGTTATAGGAGGTGTTCTGCTCTACTTGGCCAGAGGCAAGGGTGTGGAACCACTCCTCTTGTTGCCCATAGGATTCGGATGCATCCTGGTGAACATCCCTTTGAGTGACCTGATGGATAAAGGGGGATTGCTGAGATTTCTCTATGATATCGGCATAGTCACAGAAATTTTTCCTCTCCTCATCTTCGTGGGGATAGGAGCCATGACTGATTTCACGCCCCTTCTTGAGGATCCCAAAATATTGTTATTCGGAGCCGCGGGGCAATTCGGCATTTTCTTAACACTGCTCTTGGCGCTGGCAATTGGGTTCAGCGAGTTAGAAGCAGTATGCATTGGGATAATAGGCGCGTGCGATGGTCCCACGGCAATTTACGTGACTTCTCAGTATGCTCCGCAACTTCTGGGGCCGGTTTCTGTGGCGGCGTATTCCTACATGGCACTGGTTCCCATCATTCAACCTCCTATCATGCGGGCCCTCACTAGCTCCAAGGAGCGATTGGTGAGAATGAGCATGCCTTCCAAGCCTACAGTTTCCACTCGAACACGACTCCTCTTCCCGGTTGTGGTCACTCTGGTAACGGGCCTAATCGCTCCCAAAGGCCTCCCGCTCATGGGCACGATCATGCTGGGGAACTTCATGAAGGAGAGTGGAGTGGTTTCAAGGCTCACAGGGGCCTCAGAAAACGAAATCGCCAATATCGTCACACTATTCCTGGGACTGGCCATCGGCGGCACCATGGATGGGCAAGTCTTCCTCAAACCTACAACTCTCGCCATATTTGCACTGGGATTCATCGCCATATGCGTGGACACCGCAGCCGGTGTGTTGTTGGGAAAACTGATGTGTTTCTTGTCCGGGGGGAAAATCAACCCTTTGATAGGCGCTGCGGGAATATCGGCCTATCCAATGGCTGCAAGAGTAGTCCAGGTCATGGGACAGAAATATGACAAAAAAAACTATCTGCTCATGCACGCAATGGGAGCGAACACCGGTGGTCAGATAGGTTCAGTCATGGCAGCGGCAGTTATGCTGTCGGTTCTCAAAGGTATGGGACTGATCTGATTTGGGGGAATGAAAGACACAAATCCAGGGTTGATGAAGCAGGCACCACTATGAAGCAGGTCCATAGCGAAAAATGAGCTTTCTGCGACACCGCCAATCACGACCACCGCTCCACCAAAGTCGGCCTGTGCGTGGCCGATTCGCGCATACTCATCCCCTCTCCATGGTGCGCACTTCGAATTCGTTGATACATTTCCACGCTGCACATCCCTCCGCCTCCGTGCCCACCCGATACCGGGCAGACTATATTGCTTCACAATAATCTTTTCGGTTAAGCTGGGAGCGTAGGCATTTTGCCTGCAAAAAATTCTGTAACCTCTAATGCAGGCTGGAAGCCTGCGCTCCCAGGGGACGGATGCTCAAAACCTGCCGCGAATCGGTAAAAACTTTTGAGAACTGCTATAAAGGAAGGCACTGAGGCGGTACACTTTTATACCTGCGAAGTTTTAGGAACTCAATCAGCTCATCATCGATATTTGCGAGGTCTGTCATGCAACCCAATGAATCCGTTAATG
>CAIXMD010000205.1 GCA_903920415.1 uncultured Desulfomonile sp. | reverse complement strand
GGGATACGTTGGCAATGTCTTTTATGAAGAGGGGAACATTGTCGTTGGTCTTGATCACGCTGTCCGCAAGGTCCTGGACAGATCGGAGAAATCCGAGACCCCGTATGGTGTATTCTACTCTGTTCACCTCTATGGTGCCCGCTCCCACGTCCAAGTTGGAGCTTCGCACCGCACTAATAATCTCCGGCAGGGTGATGCCATGAGCCCGCATCGCTTCTGGGTTTATATCTATCTGGTATTCCTTAACATATCCTCCAACAGAAGCGACCTCACTGACTCCTCCAGCTGATTGGAGCAGATAGCGCACGTAGTAGTCCTGAATGGTTCTCAGTTCCTCGAGACCGAAACCCTCTCCTTCGAGTGTGTACCAAAAAACCTGGCCAAGGGCAGTGGCGTCGGGTCCCATGGCGGGCTGGACGCCCTGGGGCAAAGTTCCGGAAGGCAGTGAATTCAGCTTTTCAAGGATACGTGACCGAGACCAATAGAACTCGATGTCCTCTTTGAAAATTATGTAGATTGTGGAAAAGCCGAAAAAAGAATTGCTCCTGATCGCCTTTACTCCAGGGATGCCGAGAAGGGACACGGTAAGCGGATAAGTAATCTGGTCTTCAATATCTTTTGGAGACCTTCCTTCCCATGTAGTAAAAACGATCTGCTGATTTTCTCCAATATCGGGGATTGCATCGACGGGAACCGGATGTCTGGGCAGCCAGGAAATTTCCCAATCGAAGGGTGCTACCACGAGACCGAACAAAATAGTCGCGGACAGCAAGACTGCCACCAGCAATTTCTGTTCGATCCACACCCTCATTATTCTTGAAAAGAACGATTCATCAGACGCAGCGGGGCGTCGGTGATGATTGGTAGGTGGATACATCATTTTTCCACCACCATGTCTCCTGAATGGTCCCCATGTTTGAGGTCGCTTGATTCAGATGAGGGGAGTGGTTCAGGTTGACTCGGCCCGGAATCCTCGAAATCAGTCTTGGAGGGGGCTACATCCTGTTCGGGCGGAATCTTTTCCACTATCTCTCCACACGTCAACATGTCTTGACCGTTGAAGGGCTTACGGCCAAAGTAGGGGTTGCGCCTGTCCTCGCCAGCCTGTACCCAATAGGCTCCTCGCCGATCAAATGCCATAGGGCAATGAAAAACGACCAAGGGCTCGCTCATTACGTGACGAAAACCCATGAGCAACTGAACAAAGGCTTCGGATACCGGATCGAATGCTTTGCGCCGAGACTCGATGACTGAAGTTCTGGTTATTACATCGAGCCCATTCATCATGGTTGTGGAAAGGTCATTCCAAGTGCCTCGGGCTCGTCCATCGAGAGACTGTGCATTCACGTCTTTCAAAAGGTCGCCGAGCCTGGTCGTGTGTTTGCCCACAGCCTCGGCGTCTTCATCAACCAGGGCTTCTTTCAGCTTCAGATATTCTCCAATGATAGGGGTTAATTCCTTCAGAAACGATCTGGGGACTGTCAGCTTCCGGATGACTTGTTCTTCTATTTTTTCCTGTGCCTGGTCGGTTCTTGTAGCCTGTACAGGGTTCATCATGCTTGGCCTTGCAAGAATCTGCATTGCGCTATCGATCTTGAAGTTACCGCGAGATACCACCCTCTCGCCTTCTTTTAACCCTTCATAGATCAAGTAGTTGTCGCCCGCCCGAGGCCCGAGCACGACATCTCGGGCTTCGTACGTAGGTCGGTCGCTCTGGGGCACCTCTACGTAAACGAGCGCTCTTTTTCCTGTGATAAGGGGGGCTGAAGCAGGAACAACGAGAGGGAATACCGGGTCCTTTTCGTCAACATATCCAAACGCCGAGGCGGGCTTCAATGCCATTTTGCTCTCCGGACAGGTTCCCGGCACCGGACTGGCCTCGTCCCTGGGATGCACAGGACAAATGAATTTCCCGGCCCATTCGGCCTTTATTACTCTGCCTGACTGATCGATTTCCGATTGCAGTTCTGCGGTCACAAACATGCCAGGCTTCAAGCTCAGGTCAGGATTGGCCGCCTCCACTCGAACTTTAACCGACCGGGTTTTTGTATCCAACATCGGGTCTATAAAGAGGACTTTACCGGAAAATTTCCGTCCTGGAACCGACTTCGTAGTGAATGTCACATCCTGGCCGTATCTGATCCACGGGATATCAGTTTCGTATGCATCCAATTTGATCCACACGTGCGACAGATCGTTAATGATGTACATTTCGGTCCCTTCTTTCACAAACTGCCCAAGGACCGCGAATTTTTTCATTACCGTTCCGCTTATGGGAGCTTTAAGGGTAACATTCAAAATTGGCTTCTTTTTCTCTTTAATTTCAGAGATCTGTTCTCTGGTCAGACCCAATTGAATGAGCTTTTCTTCTGCTCCTCTTATGACTGATTCGTCGGGTTCACTACCTCGTATGGTTTCAAACAGCTCCACCTGGCTTTTTATGAGGGTTGGACTCCAGATGGTAACCATGGGATCACCCTTGGTCACTTGAACGCCGGTAAAGTTTACATAGATCTCGTCCAGGCGGCCATCCACTCTGGAGGTCAACACAGCGGCCCTTGTCTCGTCCTCGTAAACCATACCCAGCATTCGCACTTCGATTTTCGCCCGCTGCCTCATTACTTCGGAAGTCTCGACCTCAGCCAGCTTCTTTGCTTGATCTGACATGGAATACCGGCGAAGCAGCCCTTTTGACGAATCTGCACTGCCTGTTTCAAGGGGAATGAGGTCCATGTAGCAAATGGGACACTTCCCGGGTTTCGGGAGTTTGATCTGGGGATGCATGGAGCACGTCCAGAGTTGCGCCTTTAGAGCTTCCTTCTGATAATTCCCAGAAGCAGCGTCGCGAACTGCGAGGCTCGCAGAATCTCCTGGGATGGGTACTCCCTCCACGCTGGTCTTAGATCTCCCAGAAAGAAAGAAACCGACTGAAAATGAGATAAGAATGAGTACCAGGAGGAGAATTGCCTTTGTCCTTCCACTGTGAGTATAGCTGGACCAGTTCATATTCACGGTTGTTCCTCCTGGTAAGAGTGGTCGATTGGTTCGTGTACGGTCTACTTTGGGTTTGGTCCTCAGCACATGGCGCGCATTACGGGCATATCCTTAATCCCGCCGTCGGCGACTTCCACAATGCGATCTGCGTACTCCGCATTGAGCCTGCTGTGGGTGACCATGACTATGGTCTGTCCTTCTGAGTTGAGCTTTTTGAGCAGGTTCATGACCTCGGCGGAGTTTCTGGAATCCAGGTTGCCCGTCGGCTCATCTGCAAACAGGATGGGCGGTTCGTTTACCACAGCTCGTGCTATGGCGACCCTTTCCTGCTCACCACCTGAGATTTGGTTGGGCAAGCGGTGAGCTTTATCCTTCAGCCCAACTCTCTCCAGAGCCGATAGAGCCAGCGATTTCTTGGCAGCTTCGGAATGATGCGTAACAGCGAGAGGAAGCTGGACGTTTTCAAGAACATTCAAATAGGGAACGAGCTGAAACGATTGAAAAATAAATCCCATAAACTCTCGTCTGAAATCGGCAAGCTTGTCCCTTTTAAGAGAATAAATGTCGATCCCGCCGATGTTGATGTGGCCTCTCGTGGGGCTCAACAACCCACCGAGCATGGACAGCAGCGTGCTCTTGCCCGCACCGGACTCACCCATAATTGATATGAACTCACCTTGTTCAATTGACAGGTCTATACTGCGAACCGCCGTAACCTTGCCGTCACCGTTGCCGAATTCTTTTGCAACCTTATCAGCGACGATGTAACTCATTGGAACCTCCTTATAACGTCCGTAGGGCTTCGCTGGGATCCATCCGGGACGCTGTCATTGCAGGGTAAAGGGATGCCACAAGGCCGAGCAACACAGCGAGAAAGACAGCTCCGGCAGCTACCATCGGATCCAGAGAAAAATGGGGCGCATGATCGGTCAGGAAGGTCAGGAGCAAGCGAGTGATACCGATCCCTGCAAGATAGCCGACTATCCCGGCAACCAATGAGACGACGAAGGCTTCCAGGAGGATGATGCGCATGATGTGAGATTTTCTAAAACCTATTGCGCTGAATATCCCTATTTCTCGTGTGCGCTCATTCACACTTCCCATCATTGTCACGAAGACAACCATGGACCCCACAAACAACACCAGACCGGAGATGCCAAGAGAAAACTTGCGGAAGTTATGGAGCGTATCCATACGACCCTCAACCACCTGCTGGACTGCCGTAACCTTGGCAGTAGGGATCTTTTCGGAAATCTGGGCGACTATTTCTGAGATAGGGCAATTCTTGCAGAGTGCCGCAACCTCAACCATGCCCACCTGATTTTCTTTGCCGAACAACTTTTGCGTAACCGGAAGAGCCATGAAAAGGAGATTATCGTCCTGGGATCCGGTTGGTTCAAGCACACCCGCAACGTTAAAGGTTTCACCTTTTATATCCACGGAAGAACCGGTTTTGAGCTGGAAGCGTTCAGCAGCCTCATTCCCAACAAGGATTTCATCCTCGTACTCAGGCTGCTTGCCTGTGATTTTCCACCATTTCTTCAGAGACAGTTCCGCTTGGAAATCCACGCCTACAACGAGGGCTTTATTCTCGTTGCTTTCAAAAACCCCAAAGACCTTTGGGCTTACAATTCTTATATTTGCAGCGTTGCTGATGGTCTTTATCTTGTCCAAGTCCTGTTGAGAGATTTACTTGAGGTCAAACGAAAGACCTCCCAAACTCAGGCCTCCATAAGTGAGAGACAGACCTTCGGAGCGCGGTGTGATCAGGATGTTTGCCCCGAACTCGTCCATTTTGTGTGCAATGTCTTCTTCCAGAGTGCTGGTAGTAGTGAGTAGAGCAACCACTGAAGCCACTCCCACAAGAAGCCCCATCACCAAGAAGAACACCTTGCCCTTTCTTCGCCTCAGGTTGTTGAACGCTATATCGTGAAGTTTCATTGCATCCCCCTACTGAAAGTATTTTTGTCCGGTCAGCACGTCCTGCTGGGTGATTATCATCTTGTCACCTTGAATGGTTCGTTTCAGAGGCGAAGGATTGCAGCCGCCCTTAATCTCGTTCACCTTGTCGGTCCGAAATTTGAGGCCACAATTGATACAAACCATGTCGTTCCCTTGCTGCACGTAGCCTTTCTTTGATTTGTAGCAGACTTCGCAAGCGTCAAATGCTGCCCTGATAACACCGTCCGTGCTCTTCACCACAAAAAAACGTACCCATTGGCTTGGAGAGTGCTTGTATTCG
Organism: uncultured Desulfomonile sp.; assembly: GCA_903920415.1. Lineage (GTDB taxonomy): Bacteria > Desulfobacterota > Desulfomonilia > Desulfomonilales > Desulfomonilaceae > CAIXMD01. The sequence goes on along the minus strand of CAIXMD010000205.1, from coordinate 7,051 downwards.
AAGTGCTTTGCCTTTCCATCCTGGAAGGCTGATACAGGAAATTCAAAAACACCGTTCTGCGGTTTAACTTCGGTAGCCGGAACTGTGAAATTCCACGCTACAGCCGTACCAGTGTATCCAAGAATTCCGCAGCAAAGTACCGCGAACAGGATGATTTTCCCAGTTGAATTTCTTGTTTGGGTGTATTTTCGTGACATTTTATTCGTCCTTTCTTAATGAGATAACTTTTGAGTAGAGCTTGTGGTCATAGGTTTTCCAATGACAGGCTTGAGAGACGGCCGGCATCCTTGATCTCACTGGACCAACAGGCTTTTCAGTTCAGTGTCTTGTGCAATCATTCTAGGCCACAGGGTTTTCCATTCGTCTTGCCCCACTGAAGCGTGAACCTTCTCTTTCAAACCCGGATCCAGAATCTTGACATCTGCGTCCTTGAAGAGCTTTCCGGCCCACTCAAAGGTTTTTCGCTTTTTTTCAACAGGGTCCTCAATGCCCTGAAGAACATTTTCATCGAGGAGCTTGCGTATGCCCAACCTTTGGCCGACTATCTGATAGTACTTCTCCGGCGAACCGTACGTGGAGGATATCCAGGTGAGAAATTCTTCTCGTGATGTTCCCTGCTCTCCAAATATTCTCCGGACCTCCTCCTCAACTTCGTAAGGCTGCACAACGACCATCTGAGCATCGGCCGCATCAAGAAGAATCTTTTTACCCACTACGGAGAAAAAAGCGGAAGGCAGATCAGCCTTGGTTTCTTTCTTGACCACATCCAATGGAAGTTTCAAATCCCGCTCAAACAAAGGCTTTCCATTAACATCGGCCACGAGGACCTCGTTGATCCCCGAACCCATGGGCTTAAACAAGCCGTCAAGCTTGACCGGGTATCCAGCTCGCGCTATCGCCTCCTGAATGGTCTCAGGGTTGGTCTGTTTTTCCCTGAACTTCACCGTGACGTCCTGAGCCGCCAAGCTCACAACGGTCTCTACCACTCCGGGGATCTTGCCGGTAACTTCCTTGACGGTGATGACACATGCAGGACAGTTCATCTTGTTGACGGTGAAACGCGACCCTATTACCTGACCCGTCATCATTCTGTACGCAGCGTATCCGCCGCTACCCAGCAGGACGAGTACTATCAGAGCAACCCCTACCCTGCGCAGTCTGCTGACGGAGATTTTTCGTTCAGCATTTTCCAACGTATCCATGTTGATCTTCTTCATTTTTCTTTCGACAGACATGCCAGTACTCCCATTCATTTTAGTCGATCCTTGTAAACGGACCGATATGACGGCGCAATGCTCTTCACTTGAATTGTTGCGGCCGTATTTGGATTAAATTAGGGTGTTTAGATCAAGATTGTCAACAGGAGAGAATCAACATACGAGGATGAAAGTTCGGAGAAGAGTGACCATGCCCGGCGGATTGACATCCTTGACAGGAACTGAATTATTGGCAAGCACGATCACCGAGGACTGGGAAACTGAATATAGTGTTACCAGACGGTCTCTACTGGTTTCCTCTTGAGCGGAATATCCGGACAGAGCAACTATTTGCATCTGTTCTGCGCATCTGCACGCACTGCAAATTCCCCTAATAGCGCTGCTGCAGGCACAGGATCGATCATCCTTCAGATTGACCGGGCAGCAGGAATGTCCTTGTGAGTTAGGTATCGTAAAATTGATGGAAGATTTCTCAGCACAACAGGACGCAATAGGTCTCTCAGATTCTAATGACTTGCTTTTGGACTTGCAGCAACAGGGGAGCCACGAAGCAGGCACTACCGTCATGCCCACCAACGAGATACATACCATTATTGCTACAGATCTGATCAGCATTTTGGCCCTTTCGCGCCACAAAGCTTACTTATTTAGTCTACTATTTATTCCGTCTAAGTCAAGACACGAAAATCATTTTCTATGAAAAACTATGCGCGACCGATCCTCATGCCTTACAGTGGGATTCTCTCCAGGTGCGCTTGAATCTGGTCTTGAACTTATATACATTCTGAGTTGTGTTTTCCCGCGAAAAAAAGTCAGGAGCAAAGATAAACCCCACGGGATAAAATATTCTCTTGCCTTCATAGTAGATGGAGAGAGAATTATCGGTTATGACAATGCCGAAAGCAAAGGTGATCACAAGCATTATCTGGATCAGGAATCTTCTTATACTTTTGAAGGCATTGATAAGTTATGGGATGATTTCATGGGGGATATTGAACGCTTCAAGAGAGGTCAATTATGAGAGTCAGAAATATTAGGATAGCAATTAGATCAACGGATGAACTTTCCGAAGAACTCAAAGAGGCGTGGAACCGAATTGACAAGGGCAAAAGGGTCAGAAAACACGACGGGATTTATTTTGAGAATCTGGAAGCAATGAGGAAAGTTCTTACCGAGGAACGATTATGGATTATCAAAACCGTCAAGAAAACGCATCCTTCTTCTATATATCAATTGGCGAAAATTCTTGGAAGAGACATAAAGAATACTTATGACGATGTTCAATTTCTTGCTGAGGCGGGATTTATCGAATTGGAGAGAAGTGATGAAGGCAGGGGCAAGACAACCCCGGTAGTCAATTATGACAAGATTTTGCTTGAAATAGCTATTCAGTAGGTGAGGTTGGCATGAGCCTTCGGAATTCGGACATTGGGTATACGCTCAACCAATTGTTTTCGTCTAACTTTGGGATACCATACTCAATCCTTGAGACGTGGCCAAAATTAAGTATGGTTTGCCAGTAACACGGAACACAACTCAGGGGGCGGGTTCAAAAAAACTATACGAGCAGATATTTCTTACGTATTTCCTCATTCTTTCTGAGGGTTTCAATACTCCCTTGGAACCTGATAACACCGTTATCGATTATGTAGCCCCGATCACTCAGTTCCAGAGCGATTCTCTGGTTCTGTTCGGCCAATAAAACAGTCAAGCCGTGGTCTCTCAGCTCACGAATTCGCTGTTTGAGCATCTTGACTACGAGGGGAGCCAAACCTTCGGTTGGCTCATCCAGCAGCAAGAATTCAGGATTCGTGATCAAGGCTCGGCCTATCGTCAGCATCTGCTGTTCGCCCCCGCTAAGCAGCCCTGCTTTTCTGGAATCGATGTGAAAGAGCGGTGGGAAGAATTCATACACCCGATCTTTGGTCCATGCTCCCGCATCGAGTGTCTTCCGCTCGGATATCTCAAGATTCTCGCCCACCGTCAGATCTGCAAATACCCGCCGATCATCGGGCACAAACCCTATGCCTTTACGCGCTACTAGATATGGACTCATGCCAGTAATGTCTTGTCCTTTGTATGTTACCTTCCCCTGGCGTGGAGGAGTCAACCCCATGATGCTTTTTATGATCGTACTCTTGCCGGCGCCGTTTCTTCCCAACAGGCACACGATTTCTCCCTTCAAGACGTTCAGGGAGACGTCGAATAGAACATGGCTCAACCCGTAATAGGTGTGGATACCTGCTACTTCGAGCATCAGTCGGCCCCTCCAAGGTAGGCCTCTTGAACGAGCACGTTAGACCTGATGTCTTCGGGATGTCCTTGGATTATGGTCACGCCTTGTTGCATAACCATAATATTTCCGGCAATAGCAAAAACGAGGTCCATGTCATGTTCGCAGAACAAGATGGTTAACCCCAGTTCTCGGGTTAAGCGATTGATCAAAGAAATCATATTTGACGTTTCTTCAGGAGACATTCCCGCGGTCGGTTCGTCCAAGATCAGGAGCTGCGGATAAGTCCCGAGCGCTATGGCCATTTCAAGTACCTTTTGTTCCCCATGGGAGAGCGAGCCGCTGATTCGGTTTGAAACGCTGCAGAGACCTACGCTGTCCAGAATTTCATTGGTTTCCTTCACTGCCGAAGTATGAGCAGACGACAGGAATTTGAATGTCTTTTCCTGGTGAGAGAGAACAGCTACCCGAACATTCTCGAATACCGTGAGCCGACTAAAAACGTTAACAACTTGGAATGACAGACCTATACCTTTCTTACAGATCTGATGGGGAGGGAGACCGGTAATATCTTCACCTTTGAAAATGACCTTTCCTTTTTCCGGTTTCAAGTGACCGGCAATAAGCTTGAATAAGGTGCTCTTGCCTGCTCCGTTCGGTCCGATGACCGCGACTATCTCTCCGTCGTCGACCGTTAAGTTGGCCTGTTTAACCGCGAGGAAGCGGTCGAATGATTTTTCTAAGCCTTCTACCCTCAACATCTATATGTCCTTTGGCACGGAGGTGGTTCTCCTGTGATGAAACAACTCCTCGAAATAACCCAATACCCCCTGGGGCAAGTAGAAAATCAGCAGCATGAGGATGATGGCGAGAACCATGGTCCAGTATTCAGTGTAGACGCCCGCGATCGTTCTCAAGGTAACAACGATGGCTGCTCCCAGCATAGGGCCCCAAAAGGTAAACCAACCCCCGAGGAGGCACATGATCAATATCTCAAGCGAAAGCGTCCAGAACATGAGTTCTGGGAATACAGATCCTTCCACACAGACAAAAAGGACACCAGCCACTCCTGCGAAAAATCCGGCGAAGACCTGTCCTACCAATTGATGATGCTTTACGTTAATACCTATTCCTTCACTTCTCTCCGGGTTGTCGCGGATCGCCTCAAAAACACGTCCAAATGGTGAATTGACGATGCGGTACATTAATAACAGGGATACGCCGGAAATAATCAGGGTGAAGTAATAGGATCCATTGATTGAAGCTATGAGGGAAGGCATAGGTATCCCGTGAATTCCATCATCTCCGCCGGTGAAAGAATACCATCGGAATACAAGAGCCCAGACCAGAGATCCGAGAGAGAGTTGAAGCATACCGAAATAGAGTTTTGATAATCTGACACAAATTATTCCCATGATGAGAGCCAGAATTGCAGCGACAACCGGGCCCAAAATGAAACCAAAAGCGGCAGGCAAGGTCGTCTTGTGGAGCATCAGAGCGCACGCATACGCGCCAGTCCCGTAGAACACGGCATGGTGAAACTGGAACATGCCTCCATGGCCAAGAACCATGTTGAGACTCATGGCCAGCAGACCGGTGACGAGGATCAGAGCAATCAAATAGATATAGAACCTGGCGAAAAAAAGAGGTGCACAGAGAAGAATAATGCCAAATCCCAGCACCAAGGGCAGGGAGTTCCGTCCCGCGAATCCGTTAAACAATACTTGGCCTCCTTACCACGTCGCTCTCAGTAGCCCCTTTGGACGAAACATCAGGACGGTTACAACAGCCAGATAAGGGAAAATAATGGCAAACTGCGGCCATACAAGGATTCCGATAGCATCTGTAAGGCCGAATATGAGAGCACCTAACAGGGCTCCCCAAATATTGCCCAGCCCTCCTATAATGACGATTAGAAATGCTTCCATAATGATGGTGTGGTCCATGCCCTGGTTAATATTTTGAGTAGGGGCTACAAGAGCCCCTCCCAGCCCCGCCAGAGAGCACCCAATAATGAACACAAAAGCAAAGACCAGGCTCACATTGATCCCCACCGCCCCGACCATCTCCCTGTCGACGGCTGCGGCACGAGAGATCTTGCCGATTTTGGTCTTGTTGGTTAAGAGCCATAGCCCTATAGCAACCAATGGACCGACAATCAACAGAAACAAATTGTACCGCGGAAAAGGTAAACCCAAGATCGAAAAAGAGCCTTGCAAAATGTCGGGAGCCGAAAAAGACCTATAATCAGATCCCCACACAAGTTTGACTAGATCCTTGAAAAGAAGCATGAGAGAAAAAGTAAACAGGAGAAGCATCAAATGCTCTCGCTCATAAAGATGACAGAAAAGACCTCTTTCTACCACTAGACTTATCAAGGCTACTCCCAATGGAGCCAGAATCAGGGCCAGCCAGAAACCATAGGACCCCCCTCCTACGGATGTAGCAATCGTGTATGACAAGAAGGCTCCTATCATGTAAAGGGAACCGTGAGCCACGTTGGGAATTCTCAGCACACCGAGCACGAGACTCAGCCCTGACGAGACGATAAACAGAATCGTGGTCCTGCTCAGTCCGACCAGAATTTGCTGGGACAGAGCAGACAATGTAATCCCTGAAGCAATCTCCATGATGTAAACTTTTCTCTCAGCATTTGACCTGTGGCGCTCAAGAAGCAAGAACCTGAAAAGGCTGCGGAACTAGTGAAAAGCCATGTATTATCTCTCGTTATGCTCAACGGAAGAGGCAGGCCCCGGAAACCATCGGAACCGGCCTTAAACTGACCAATTGTCAGACCGACTCAAGATGAACAGATCAACTATTTCTCCCTCAGTTTCTTTATTTCGTCTACTGGAGGCATAGCATCTTCAGCAGGAATGGTCACAATGTCTGTCGCTATGAGGTAATCATAACCCGGCACCTTCTTTGTGACGCCCATGAACATGGGTAACATTATCTGGTGATCGAAATCCCTCATGGTTAATTTGCCTATAGGACTTTCAACAGTCATACCTTCCATGGCGTCGACGAATTTTTCATTGTCAACGGCCCCGGCTTTTTCATAGGCTTTGGCTATAAACTGGGCTGTGACGAAGCCGATCATACTGCCGAAGGATGGCTCCCTTCCAAACGCAGCCTTAAATTCTGCAGCAAACGCCTTGTTCTCAGGGGTGTCCGGATAGTAAAAATAGTAATTGGAAGTTCCCATCACGCCTTCCGGAGCATCCAGGCCGAGCGGTCTCAACGTAGAGAGTTCCGTTGCAGTGTGCATGAAAAAGGGGACACGATCGTTGAACCCGGTAGCCTTAGCCGCCTTTAAAAATGGAACGCAGCCGGCGCCGCCCGTTGCTACTATCACCGCGTCCGGTTTCGCTGAAAGAATCGCGGTTATGTAAGGGGTAAAGTCCGGCTCGCCGACCTTCCACCAGGATTCGCCAATCAACTTGGCTTCGGGCTTCAACTTTTTGAGATTGTTCCAAATTCCTTCACCCACGGCGTGACCGTATTCATAATCATCGCCTGCTATCCAGTAATTCACAAAAGGCTTTTTGGCCAATCCCTCCGCCGCGGCCCTGCCGATCATTTCGGTGTTTTCGTTCAT
>CAIXMD010000204.1 GCA_903920415.1 uncultured Desulfomonile sp. | reverse complement strand
ATGCACTCCGTGAGTATATGTCCGGTTTTAGTCACAAATTTGGTAATTTCAGTTGCCTTGATAAGGATCGAAGTGAGAAGAGGATTTTCCTGAGCGTCGATAGTGCCATTTTGTAGAGCGCTGTAGATCTCCGGGAAAGGAAGATCGGTAGGCGATGCACCGAGCTGTTTGAAAGTATCAATATATACCGGACTGTTCATAACGCGAATCTTGAGGCCTTTCAGGTCCTCAGGTTTACGAATTTCCCTTTTAGAGTTCGTCACATCACGAAACTCGTTCTCTGTCCAACCGACTCCTACAAAACCTTTGGCCGGCAAATAGCCAAAAATTTTTTTCTGGACCTCAGGATCGTCAAGAACCGCGTAAGCAGTCTTACGGTCGGGAAAAACGAAAGGCAGATCCACAACAGCCATTTCCGGGATGAAATTCTGAAGAACCGCCGTAGTGACCGATGCCATTTCAAGCGTGCCTGATTGGACCTGTTCGGCCAACGAAGTTTCTCCTCCAAGCTGACCAAAAGGGAATGTCTTGATTTCAATTGACCCGTTAGTTTTTTCCTTCACGTAATCCGCAAAAGCGTCACAACCCTTTGACTGGCCGTGGAATGGGGGGGCCACATGGCCGAACTTGAGCTTCATAGACTCGCCGGCAATCGACGAAACCGCCAAAGCCAAGAGAATCAAACTGGCGCAAGAAAAAAGAGCGATACATCTCTTCATCCTAGACCTCCATTTTGGTTAGGGGAGCGATCTGGGGGCATCAAATCCATTGATTATTTTGCCGGTCTTCGGCTGACGTGCCGATCACTTATCGCACAGGACCAAGGGAACTAATCTTCAAATCACGAAATTATACTAGTTGCCATTATTTCTGTCCGAATGAAACAAGATTGTACGCTGGTGAATCCCCCCAACCCCCACTTGCCAAAGGGAGGCAAGGGGATTTACAAGCAAAAGTGACTACAATTTCGGCACTGGCTGTAAGTTTACTTTTATCACAACTCCTGTATGAATTTCCACAAAGTTTGAGCGCTTTATTGCGGGATTATCCGGCTCGATAACGAACCATCATTATTATGATTGACCTAAGCATGAATGAATTGTTAAAATTAATGTTTTGAGGAAAAACTAGCACAGGAAAATGGAGGGCTCATGAGCTTGCCAAGGCGCCCCATATCGGCCGAAGGCCATCGGAAATTGACTGAACAAATCGATCATATGATCCGCACCGAAAGGCCGTCGGTCATCAGGGAGATTGAAACAGCCATTGGCCACGGGGATCTATCAGAGAACGCCGAATACACTTACGCAAAAGAGAAACAGGCTCTCATAGAAACACGCATTAGAGACCTTCAGGCAAGGCTTGCGGCCTGCGAGATAATCGATGTCGCGAATCGTCCCGAAACCGACCGCATTATTTTCGGGTGCTCCGTCAAAATTGAAGATCTGGAAACAGGAGATCAAAAGGTTTACAAGCTTCTGGGACAGGACGAGGCCGACTTAAGCCAAGGCGTAATTTCCGTTACTTCACCCTTGGGGCGGGCTCTAATCGGTAAAGAAGTGTCGGATGTAATAGAGGTAAAGGCTCCAAACGGAATTCGCGAATATGAAATCCTGCAAATTTGCTGACGTCTCCTCAGAAAAAGGGCCTTCCAATAACATATTGATATTATGTGATTTTGATGGCACTATCTCCACCAAGGACACTGTTAACCGGCTCATTCGTGAACACCTTGTAGCCCCAGAATGGCGTTTCCATGTGAAACGCTACATGCGTGGCGACATAGGCTCCAGGGAAGTTTACGAAGCTGTGGCTCCTCTTATGCGGATGTCCCGTGATGACCTTGACAACTTCGTAAACAAACATTCATCTCTGGATCCTGACTTTCCAGCTTTCTTGCAATGGGCCATCGATCGCGGCATTGACGTCAAAGTCGTCTCCGACGGATTCGACGCGACAATATTGACGCTCTTCCGAAAGCACGGTATTCGCGATCTGGAAATCTTCGCAAATAGCCTGATCCTGCTCGATGACGGAAAGGTCTTGATTGAGAGCCCTTATTTCAATCCCTCATGCGGCAAATGTGGGACGTGCAAGAGCGGCATCCTTCGCAAATTTCGAAACGAATATAACAAGATAATTCTTATTGGGGACGGAGAGTCTGATCGTCATGCGGCAAGCGAGTCAGATATGGTTGTGGCTCTCAAGGAATTGTTCATTTATTGCGCGAAAGAGAGAATTCCCGCACTCAGAGCCGAAGGCTTCAGAGAGATTCCCGGACTCCTTACCAGACGCATAGAGGCGGTCACCTTCGACTTGGACGGCACCTTGTTAGATTCTCTTGATGCAATAACTGAAGCATTTAATTACATGTTCTCCAAGCTAGGATACCCCTTGATGACAGCAGAGGAGGTCGTCAGAAAAACGGCCATTTCGTTGATCGATTTTGTGAAATCCTTCCTGAAGCCGGAAGAGGCGGAGCTAGGGATCAAGATATTCCGTGACTATTACGACACTATTTTTTTGAAAAAGACCACCATGATGGGGGGAGCCAAGGAAACCTTGGAAGCCTTGAATGGGAATGTGCTTAAAGGCATCGTCACGAACAAACGCGGCAGGTACGCGAGAATATTGGCAGATCACTTTGACTTGTCTGGCAACATGGAACTGATTATAGGAGCCGAAGACGGGTTTAGGGCCAAGCCCTCCGGAGATATGTTCGAGGCGTTCATGAAATCGGTGGGAATAGACAGAGACAAGACGATTTACGTGGGGGATGCCCCGCTGGACATAAAGGCTGCCCAAAATGCTGGAATAGACGCGTTTGCCGTGGCAGGGCCGATTTTTTCCGCCGAAGAACTGGCTCTCCACCAGCCTCGCAGGGTATTGAGTAGTATCTCGGAACTATTGGATGCTCTGGAGCCTGTGGTCTGATTCCGGTTTGTATATGACCGAGAAGCCTGGATATTGCATAGAAAGCCACCCTGTTGATTTCGTTCCGGCACTTGAAGTGGGACAGGCTTCGTAGCCTTTAACCGGAATGGCCTAGTATGTGTGTTCTCCGAATAATGAGGGTGGCAATTTTTTCTTGGAACATGCGCCGGACCACGGTGTCTGACTCAACAATACCTACCTACGAGAAACTAGCTTGAGAGGCTCGAATGTTCCTACCATACATTCGAGCCTTTACTTTTTCGAACTCGTGAAAATTACAAGAACGATTCGAATAGAATTTCAGATTTCAGGGTCGCCTTTCAAATACAAGCTTATTCAAGACTATTATTGTTGAATCGGTACTCGGCATATATTATGATTCAATTGGTTCATATCGCTTCGCTGCAAAATTGGTGACTTTGAAAAGTTCGTGGTTTGCGTCGGTCGTGAAGTCAGGTCTTGCCGTTCGTAGCGGAGGTTTTTTGTAGCCTGACTTACTTGAATAAATGCGAAACGGTATAAGATCAGTTCTTAATTCCTGCTTATCAAGAATAATGGAGGTGGAATTGGCCTTCAAGAGGATACCGCGGATCATTATTGCGAAACCTGGACTGGACGGTCACGACCGTGGCGCCAAGGTTATTGCACATGCATTGAAGGACGCCGGGTTCGAAGTTATCTACACTGGACTTCACCAAACGGTCGAGATGATTGTTGAAGCCGCAATCCAGGAAGACGTCGATATTATAGGCCTTTCTATCATGTCCGGGGCTCATATTCCAATTTGCTTGAAGCTCTTGGGGCTACTGAAAGAAAAGGGAGCGGACGACATCACGGTCCTGGTGGGTGGTGTGATACCAGGCCGTGACGTTCCTGTATTGAAAGAAATAGGAGTGGCTGAAGTGTTTCCAGGAGGGTCCGATATAGACGCACCAGCGGCGTTTATCCGACAGCACCTCGAGTTGGAGGTTCGGACATGAACGATTCCCCGAATGTATACCAGCCAGTAAACCACGTTCGCATAGTTACCTCCACCGCGCTTTTTGACGGTCACGATGCTGCAATAAATATAATGCGCCGTATTCTACAGGCATCCGGGGCCGAGGTCATCCATTTAGGGCACAACCGTTCTGTCTCTGAGATAGTGGCCGCCGCGGTCCAAGAAGATGCCCAGGCTATTGGCATCAGCTCTTATCAGGGTGGTCACATGGAATTCTTCAAGTTCATCGTGGACCTGTTGAAAGAATTTGATTCCCCCCAAATAAGGGTTTTTGGCGGTGGTGGTGGAGTGATAGTCGATGAGGAGATAAAGGAACTTGAAGCATACGGCGTGACAAAAATCTATAGTCCCGATGACGGTCGTGAACTCGGACTCCAGGGAATGATTAATCATTTTCTCGAGCACTCGGATTTTCCTGTAAGCGAAGGGCGCCTGAACGGCGACCTGTCCGACCTTGCACCTACCAACTGGCGATCTATAGCTCGGACCATCTCAACCGTGGAGGTCGCAAAGGACTTGGGAAACGGAGACCTCCCTGTCATCCGTTCCATACTGAAGAAAAGAATTAATGGGCGAACGGTTCCGGTCGTTGGAATCACAGGTACCGGGGGAGCCGGCAAGTCGTCTTTGAATGATGAAATAGTGCTAAGGTTTCTGAATGATCAGGCAGACAGGACCGTAGGTATCATATCGGTTGATCCTACAAGGAGAAAGACTGGAGGAGCCCTGCTGGGGGACCGGATCAGGATGAACTCTATCAATGACCATCGAGTGTATTACCGTTCTTTGGCCACCAGGAACCAGGGAATGGAAATTCCGGCTCACATGGAGGAAGCTATAGAGGTTCTCAAAGCTGCGGGGATGGACCTGATCATTGTCGAGACCGCAGGTATAGGTCAAGGCGATGCCGCAATAGTCCCTCTGGTCGATGTCTCACTATATGTCATGACCTCCGAATTCGGTTCCCAAAGTCAACTCGAAAAGATAGACATGCTTGATTTTGCAGACCTGGTGGCTGTGAACAAGTTCGACCGCCAGGGCTCAGAGGATGCCATTCACGATGTGCGCAAACAAATGCAACGCAACAGGGCGGACTTCGGTAAAAAACTCGATGACTTCCCGGTTTACGGCACCATAGCCTCACGTTTTAATGATGATGGCGTAACAAGTCTGTATGTAGGAATCATTGAAGAAATAAATGCCAAGACAGGCGTGAACTGGTCCACTTTCCTCAAGGCACGAGAAGATAAAATGCCTTCGTCTCGTACCATAATTATCCCGCCTGAACGATCTGGATACCTGTCGGACGTATCCGAGACGGTACGCAGATATCATGCGTGGGGAGTGGAACAATCGAAACTTGTCCGCCGTTTATGGCAATTTGACGCTTCAAATATGGCTCTGAGAGACCAGGGTCTATCCGAAGATTCGGAGCCGGTCCAGCATATTAAGCAACTCCAAGACAACGTTGAAAAACACTTGGACCCCGTAGCCTTGAAGCTTGTGGGAGAGTGGGATGACCTGAAAGAAGCATATTCCGGCGACGAATACGTGTTTGTTGTCAGGGGTCTCCGGATACCTACCCGGTTAAAGACCCGTACCCTGAGCGGGACATTGATCCCAAGGGTGGCACTCCCTAAGTACGAAGACCGTGGGGAAATCCTCAGGTGGCGGCTAAAAGAAAATCTCCCAGGAATGTTTCCATACACTGCAGGTGTTTTTCCCTTCAAGAGAAAGGATGAAGACCCGACTCGCATGTTCGCGGGAGAAGGCGACCCATTTCGAACCAACCGCCGATTCAAATATCTCTCAGCCAATAGCTCCGCCAAACGGCTTTCGACTGCATTCGACTCAGTTACGCTCTACGGGCGAGACCCAGATGAACGGCCCGACATTTACGGAAAGATCGGGACATCAGGCGTGTCCATTTGCACTTTGGATGATGTGAAAGAATTATATGACGGTTTTGATCTTTCCGCGCCGAATACCTCTGTCTCAATGACTATTAATGGCCCGGCGCCTATGATGCTGGCCATGTTTTTCAACGCCGCCATCGAACAAAAGCTTAATAAGTTTCGACATGATCGTGGCATCGAACCCTCGACCGAGCAAAGTGCACAACTTAAAGCAGAGGTTTTGAGCAATGTACGAGGCACCGTCCAGGCGGACATTCTCAAGGAGGACCAAGGCCAGAATACGTGTCTGTTCTCTACCGATTTTTCACTCAAAATGATGGGGGATATTCAGGAATATTTTATTCAAAACAGCATAGTTAACTTCTACTCAGTATCCATTTCCGGCTACCATATTGCCGAAGCAGGAGCGAATCCCATAACGCAATTGGCCTTCACCCTTGCGAATGGGCTTACGTACGTAGAGTACTATCTCTCAAGAGGCATGCACATAGACGATTTCGCACCGAACCTGTCTTTTTTCTTCTCCAACGGATTGGAGCCTGAATACAGCGTAATTGGACGCGTGGCCCGAAGGATTTGGGCCATTGCCATGAGAGACAGGTACGGGGCCAACGAGCGCTCACAAAAACTTAAGTACCATATCCAGACCAGTGGGCGCTCCCTTCACGCTCAAGAAATTCAGTTCAATGATATTAGGACTACGCTTCAGGCTCTCATTGCCATTTATGACAATTGCAATTCTCTTCACACAAATTCCTACGACGAAGCGATTACCACTCCCAGTGAAGAGTCCGTTCGCCGTGCCCTGGCCATCCAAATGATCATCAACAAGGAGTGGGGCATGTCCAGAATTGATAATTGCAATCAGGGCAGTTTTATCATCGAGGAACTAACGGATCTGGTTGAAGAGGGGGTTCTACAGGAATTCGATCGCCTTTCGCAGAGAGGGGGCGTCCTAGGCGCCATGGAAACCGGATATCAGAGAACCAAAATCCAGGACGAATCTCTTTACTACGAAACACTGAAAAGCACCGGAGAATATCCAATCATAGGTGTGAACACATTCCTGAGGCATGAAAGTGATTATCTTGAGCAATGCGCTGTGGAACTGGCCAGGGGGACTGAAGAGGAAAAGAAATCTCAGCTACACCGGCTGAGAGCATTTCATGAAAGAAACAGAGATACGGCACAGGTAGCAATGGAAAGCCTGTACCAGACGGTTGTTTCTGGAGGGAACGTATTCGAGGAACTGATGGAGACGGTCAAGTTCTGTTCTTTAGGGCAAATCTCAAACACGCTGTTTAAAGCAGGGGGGCAGTACAGGCGGAATATGTAAATATTTCAGTGAGCAATTATTCTATCCGATCACTCGACCCTATCATTATTATCCTGGCTTCGGAAACACAACCGGTCGGTTTATGAATTAATCTGATTCGGCACTTACCGGGCGGAAGACGAAGTCTCCCTTGATAAGATCCCTTGGAATTAGTGATCACTTCTCCGTAATCCTGCCAGGGACTGTGTGAAACCTGGACGGTAACCTTGGAGTTTGAAAGGTCTGGGAAACTCCCTCTGAAAGAGACGGTGTCACCGGACACGACTGCAGCCAGGGCGATGGGACGCTCGCTCCGATCGGCCGGCAAATTGTGTTTTCTCACTACGCGTTCGTAAAGGCTGTCACGTATATTGCGGTTATAACGAACTTCCCTCATAGAGTAGGGAGCGGAAAAAGGCATAGCACCTTTGAACAGTTCAGCCCAATCGAAAGCCAGAGTAATCCCACCGTCAACCCTGAAATTTTCTCCCCCCATGCTGTCTTTTCCCTGCTCGAGATTTGCTGTGAACATCCCGTTTCTTGAACTCAGAGACATTCCCACTCTGTACCCAGTGATGTCTGTATTTTCAGCCCTATACGAATGAGCGGAAGCGTCCAGACGTATGTCAAGCCAAGGAGACAAAGTTGGCAGTAGAATCCCGACCCTGGCATCCCCGCCCCTCGGGAGTACTTCCTCCAAGATCATGGTTGAATCACGATCGAGAGTGCGTCGCTCATTTATTGGAAAGTAGGCATTCACACGAAAGTTGATATCCGAATAATAGCCTGGAAGGGCAGACACCTCTAGCCCAACTCCTGCTTCTTTGAGAAACTCTCCCTTTGAACGCCGCGGTCGTACCCAGTCGTGGAATGCGTGAAAACCGACGAGGGCTTCCGATGTCAGCAAATGACGAAAACCTGCGCCTACTGAGAAACTTTCTTTGGTTCCAGTCAGAGATACCCTGGGAGTGAAAAAAACACTCTTGTCCGACCACCCCTTGATCGGTAGAAAATAGTCCGCGTTGACGGTCGGCAACCCCTCCCATCGGTCATACCCCGCTCCGAATTCCAGTCCCTTTCTGATGGATTGAGGGAGCACCAAACTTAGACCGTAATTTAATGTCGGATCAATAAAGTGCTCCGGCCATGGACTATGTTGAATATTCGATGGACTGATCATGGCCTGGGAAAGATAACCTGGTGGAGTAATGTTCTCGGTTTGAATCTTCGGAACCTTGTAGGGAGAGCCAAAGCCTGTTGAGAGAAATATCCCAAGAATAGCTGCAAGGATCTGTGGGAGGAGAAGCGCCTTCATACTTAATGATTTACTTTTACTTTTTATTTCAATATCTCAAATAACCAAGTGTTTTTAGACTATATCGTTTTTAATTCTCTGTCAAGAAAATTGCAAGTCGCCCGCTCTCCCGCACTATCACAGGCAGCGGTGTTAGCGGCGGTGTTAGAAGCCGTGTTAGAAGCGGTTGACTGGTCCTTATGACTAAGATAAAATAGACTAAATGGGAAAATCTCTTAGGGTCTGCTGCAAGAGTACACGCCTTATAACAGCAATTAATTGAGCGAGGAAAATCTGTGAATCACACAACACCTTCCTGGCTGGAGAGTGTTATTCCTAATCATATTCTCTCCATTCCCACGTATGTGCCGGGAAAGCCTATTGCAGAACTCGAACGACAGTTGGGTATTCGGGGAGCTGTGAAGATGGCATCGAATGAGAACCCGATTGGACCGTCACCAGCCGCCCTGAGAGCCTTGGAGCAGCATCTTCCCGAAGCTAACGTCTATCCGGAATCTTCTGCACCGGAGCTTAGAGAAGCCCTTGCCTTGGTGTATGGCCTTTCGCCGGACTCTATCATTCTTGGCAACGGCTCGGACGAGATCATGCAAATGTCTGCTCATGTATTCATTCGCCCAGGAGACGAAGCGATAATGGGAAGCAACACCTTCTCCATGTATCGCATAGTTGTGGAAGCTTTTGGAGGCAAGGCCGTCCGAGTTCCACTCAAGAATTACAAATTCGATCTCAAAGCCATGGCTTCTGCCGTTTCCGACCGGACTCGGCTGATCTTTCTCGCCGTGCCTAACAGTCCTACGGGAACCATCGTATCCCGGTTGGAATTTGAAACTTTCCTGAATGACCTGCCAGACGGGAATTTTCTTCTGGTCTTAGACGAAGCTTATCGAGAATATGTTCAGGATACAGATTGCCCGATGGGAATTGACTATGTTGGTAGACGTTTGCCTGTCCTGGTGTTGCGGACTTTCTCAAAGATCTACGGACTAGCGGGCCTGAGGGTTGGTTATGGACTGGCTGAGCCGTGGCTTATAGAACTGATCAATCGGGTAAGGCCCCCGTTCAATATTAATTCGCTTGCACAGAAGGCAGCCGTTGCCGCCCTTGGAGATATGGGTCACGTTGAACGCTCCTTACAGGTGACCAGACAGGGTATGCGGTACTTGCAAGAAGAACTTGTTGAACTCGGTCTCCACGTGATTCCGTCACAGGCCAACTTTATCGCTTTTTGCCTGGAGAACGATGCCCGGCCTGTTTACGAAGGCCTTCTGAAGGAGGGCATTATTGTACGACATCTGGGTTCTTTCGGTATGGACAACTGCATAAGGGTGACAGTTGGCACAGACCAAGAGAACCGCAAATTTGTGGCGGCCCTTCGAAAGGTTCTCAAGGGGTAGGGACCTGATCTTTGCATCTGTCACAAGTGAAGCACTTGTCCCAATCCTTGGACTGCAAAAAAAAACAGTGGCCTCGCTGTAGAGGCTCGCGGGGCAATCCTTATAACGACGAGTGTGCGTAACAAGAGCGGTCTCATAACAGCGGGGTTGGCTTGTTTATTGTACTATCCCTCGCATGTCATCTTCGAATGATGGGATTCAATTACCGTGAGTTACAATAATGAAATCAGTCGGCCGGAGCTAACAACTCTCGAGGCAGAAGTCCCTCACAGAATTGTTGTCACTGTCGATGGCCCGGCCGGGGTTGGCAAGACAACAACTGCCGGATCGCTCGCGGCGCGTCTTGGTTTTTTACTTTTGGATAGCGGTGCCCTCTACCGCGTAGTAGCCTTGCACCTCATGCGAAATGCCATACTCCCCGGATCGACACCTGTGCCAGACAGCACCCTGAAGTCCCTGGATCTGCGTATGGAGTTGGAAGTCGGTTCCATGAGGATCTATTTGGGGTCTGAGGACGTGACCGGGGTCATTAGAGAAGAGCGCATAGGGGAGGCAGCGTCAGTATTTTCCTGTAGAACCGAAGTCAGGCGAGTGCTACTCGAACTGCAGCGATCAGCCTCGTCTAAATGGAACTTGGTGGCAGAAGGCAGAGATATGGGGACGGTAGTGTTTCCTCACGCCCAGGTAAAATTTTTCCTTACGGCTGACCTAGAAGAACGCTCGAGAAGGCGTTATTTTGAGCTATTGGACAGGGGGGAACATCCCGAGTTAGCAATAGTTAAGGAGGAAATGCTGTCTCGCGATAACCGAGATGAATTTCGAAGCGAGGCACCGCTGTTCAAAGCATCCGATGCTGTCTGCATCGATACTACTCACCTAGGGCCGGAACAGGTCCTGCGATGCATGATGAACAACATCGAGGAGAAGTTGCAAGTCAAGTTCAGCAATCCTTAACCCCAACTCCCTTTTTTGGAATATGGTTCAAAATTCTCGGTCGAGGCCAAAGTTTTTCTTGTCTTAAAGCTTAAGAATAGATATAGATACTAGATTAAACTGATTCAATTGAAACCGAAACACGTGACAAAAGAGTCTGGGGGTAGCAACTGGATGGAAAACTTGGAAACCCAAACCGATAACAAACATCCTGAAGAAGATAGATCACAGGATATCTCAAAAGAAGAAGATTTTGCCGAGCTAGTTGAAAGCAGCTTCCACAAGGTCCAAGAGGGGGAAGTCGTCAAGGGCGTAGTGGTTCAGCTTACTCCTGAATACGTAATGATCGATGTGGGTTCTAAGTCCGAAGGTCAGATCCCCATTGAACAATTTCTTGACGAGGGTGGGGAACTCACCGTCT
>CAIXMD010000203.1 GCA_903920415.1 uncultured Desulfomonile sp. | reverse complement strand
TGGTTCGAAGAGGAGAACTACCGCAAGCAATTCACTGACACCCTGCGCGATTGTGTAGATATGGGCAACTTCAAATATCCGCTCTACACGAACAAGATCTACGTGAGTATTTTCCGCGAAAAGGCTCAGGAGTATCGTAAGGTGCTTCGGTTGCACGAAAAAGACAAGGTACGAGATACTTTCTACGCCGAAGTCCTCGACCTGGTGGCATCGTATGAATGTGGTTTTGCCGATGTCATGCGCAATACCAGCGCAAAGAGAGGGCACAAGCTTACTGCATGGGAGGTGGATGCTCTGTTTGCCGACTTTGAGCAGCAAGCCCATTGGAAGCCGCTTATCGAGAAATGTCGCAACAAGATGGCCAGTCGCGATCTGGCCTTTCGGGACGCCTTGCACCAGAAGTTAACAGAGTACATCACTCCATTGCAGAGAGACGAGTTCGAGCGATTCCTCGGCGAGAAGAGCAAAGAACTGGCCGAGCGCCTGGAGGAAGCCAAGGACGTGATGAAACGCCTCAAGGAGCGCGGGTAGCCATGCCGATTGTCTACCTCACGCGAGATCAGGCCATTGAAATTCATCGCAAAACAGTGGAGATCAGCGGCGGCGGAGCCTTGGGGTTCCTGGACATGGGTAGGCTGGATAGCGTGCTTAGCCACATCCAAAATGACGATTATTATCCGACCTTCGCCGACAAGTTGACTCACCTCTTCTTTTGCGCCTGCAAATTCCATTGCTTTGAAGACGGGAACAAGCGCATCGCAATCACTCTCAGCGCTCAGATGTTGCTCTTGAACGGGTATCTTTACTGTTTCGGGCACTTTTTGCGCGGGATGGAAAACATCAGCTACCACGTCGCCGCGGGAAGAATCGGAAAGGAACTGCTTGGCGAAATCATCGAGGCTTTTCTGAATGAAGAGATGGATTCGGAACACCTTAAACTCAAAATCCTAGATGCCATCACCGCAGTGGAGTAGCAGATGCAGTGGTGAGATGTCCTGGACAACGTGCAGAAGGGCAGACCCATCACAGCCTCGGTGCTCTCGGGAATTGACCCTTTTGTGCTCTTAAGAAAAGACCCATCGGCTGCACGGTGATATGTGGGTGACTTTTGGTAGAGTTGATGGTGATGTGGAAGATGTTGTGACGGGGACCTGATCGTGAATGTGGTTGGACTTTTTCGTGTGCGGTTTTATCAATCTGACGATAGAGCCTGTCATACCTTGGGAAACCCAAGGGCTTCGAGGAAGGAGGAGTTCATTCCGTGGGCTCTGTTTCATCGGGGGCTCTGAGTGAGGGTCCAGATATGCGGATAGTGATACAATGGTGCTTGAGGCGATCCAGGAGAGCGTCCACGAGGGGTTTGCGTTTGAACAGGTCGTACCATTGCGGGTAATCAAGGTTGGTGGTGATGATGGTCGACTTTCTGCTGTACCTCTCGTCCATCAGCTTGAAGAAGACATTGACCTGTTCGGAATTGAGGGTGAGGTATCCGAGTTCGTCGATGAGGAGGAGATCGTACTTGGCGAGCCTCTTAATGAGTTTGGGAGTGCTTCTGTCCGCAAGGGAAGCGTACAGTTCGTCCAGGAGATCCTGTGCCTTGTAGAATCGTCCGCGGCGGCCCGAAACCAGCGCCTGTCGCAACAGACCGATTGCGA
>CAIXMD010000202.1 GCA_903920415.1 uncultured Desulfomonile sp. | reverse complement strand
TAATTAAAAATTACGGTATATTTTCTGAAAGGTTCTGCTCGCAACATTGAGATGGAAACAAAGCCTAGAAAACTTGTAGTTTATTACTGCCGCAACCTGCGGCTTTTCAAGAACGGCGAACAAAAAGGTTTCGCAAGATCTCTTCCTGGACTCAAACTCGTTGCAATTCCCTGTTCTGGAAAAGTGGAAGCACACCATCTTTTGAAGACTCTTGCCGGGGGTGCCGACGGAGTACTCGTCCTGGCATGCGCAGAAAAAGCTTGCCAATATTTAGAGGGTTCCATGAGATCCCGCAAGCGAATGGACTATGCGCGCTCTTGGCTGAGGCAGATTGGAATTGAACAGGAGAGACTTAAATTTATTCATTGTCCCCCTATGAACAGAGAAGCGCTGGAAAAGACTCTTAAGGAATTCATGTACAGATTGGAATCCTTCGGAACAATCCCTGCCAGTGCCCAAGTCAAAACAAGCTGATGCCCTTTAAATAATACATTCGCTCCCGAATGCCCACTCCGGTGAGTATGCTAGAACAGCGCTCGCAAACCGACATTGTTCAGCCAGACAAGGAGGAAATCCGTGATTGTTGCGGAGCTTAAGCAGATAAGTGAAATCAGGAAAATGATCGACCGCTACTCTTCAATACTAGTAGTTGGGTGCGATTCCTGCGTAGCGGAGTGCGCCTCGGGCGGAAACAGGGAGACCATGTTGCTCGCTGCAGCCCTCAGGCTTTCCTACAAGAATGACAACAAATATCCAATTATAACAGTTTCTTGTTTGGACAGACAATGTGTGGACGATTTCATCGACCGTATTGCCCACCAGGTTCCGGAACATGAAGTGGTCTTGTCTCTCGGATGCGGTGCTGGAGTACAGGCTCTTGCTCGAGTATACACGGATAAGCCCATTATTCCTGCGCTCGATACTCTCTTCATCGGAGAAACGGAAATGAGGGGAGTCTGGCAGGAGAATTGTTTAGGTTGCGGACAATGTAAGTTAGGTTATTTCGGCGCGGTGTGCCCTGTGACGCGCTGTTCCAAGAAGCTCATGAATGGACCTTGCGGCGGTTCCAAGAACGGCCGCTGTGAAGTGCACCCGGATATCCCCTGCGGCTGGGACATGATAATCAGGCGCCTGGATACATTGGGAGAACTGGACAGGCTTAGCGAGTATGTTCCACCGGTAGATTGGTCGACATCTCACTCGGGAGGGCCTCGCCGCGTTGTCAGGGAGGATCAAAAACCGTGAAAACCGAAAGTCGTCTTGAAAAAGTGCTTCAGGCCGGACATTTTGCAGTCACAGCCGAATGTGGCCCACCCAAGGGTTCTGATGTTAGTCGACTGGAAGAAAAGGGGCAAATCCTTCTCGGGAAGGTCGATGCTGTAAACGTTACCGACAACCAGACTGCGATAGTCAGAATGTCCTCCGTTGCTGCCTGCTCTATATTGAAGAGTATGGGTCATGAGCCGATTCTGCAGATGGTCACCAGAGACCGCAACCGGATTGCACTCCAGAGCGATCTTTTCGGCGCTTATGCTTTGGGTCTCCGGAACGTCCTGTGTTTAACGGGCGATCACCAGACCTTCGGCAACCAAAGAGAGGCTATAGGGGTCTTCGATCTCGACTCGATTCAACTCATCAGAACTGTCCGAGATATGCGAGACCAAGGCAAGATAATAGGTGGAGATAATATTCAGGGCCCTCCGAAGATGTTTATCGGAGCTGTCGAAAACCCCTTTGCTGATCCGATGGGATGGCGAGTGGTCCGTCTCGCTAAGAAAGTTGAAGCCGGAGCTGATTTCATCCAGACTCAGTGTGTTTTCAATATGGAGCGCTTTGATGACTTTATGAGACAGGCCCGAGAGGCGGGTTTGACGGAAAAGGTGTACATAATCGCCGGGATTACACCTTTTAAGAGCCCTGGAATGGCTCGGTATATGGCCACAAGAGTCGCCGGTATGGATGTGCCGGAAGACCTTATTAATCGAATGACGGGAGTTCCAAAGGAAAAGCAGGCAGAGGAGGGAATCAAGATCGCCGTTGAAACAATAGAAAAGGTCCGTGAGATAAAAGGCGTAGCTGGAATTCATCTGATGGCCATAGAGTGGGAGCAAAAGGTCCCCGAAATCCTGAAGGCCGCCGGGCTGGAGAACAGACCATTCGTTTGACGGAGATAGTAAAGATTTCCTTCTTTTAGTCTCGTAACACAAAGAACATTAAGAAGATGACGAATTTTAATTAATCATATCGGCACACGAATTATCTTCTTCCTCGTTTTCTTTGAGTCCTTCGTGATTAAATTTTGTAAGACAGGATGAGAAAATGCCTAATAAGTATCTCATACACGTGCAACATACCCCCAACCGATTCCCTGTAATAGGCCGGTCAGGCGTAGTGGACTGGGGTGAAGGATGCCTCAAGTGCGCGAAATGTGTAAAGCAGGAATGCATCTACAATGTGTACCGCGAGAGGTCCTTTTCTACAGACATCATGGGTGATACCGTAGACCAATTGTGTAAGAGTTGCTTCAGATGCGTTCAGGGCTGCCCCAAGCGCCTTATTCATAAAACTATTAATCCGGAATGGGAAGCTCTTGGTGACGACATATACACCCCGGAAACGATAACCATTAATTGGGAACAGGCTCAAACCGGCAAGATCCCTGTGTCAGGTGCGGGTTACGGCGGGCCTTTCTCAGGTCCCGGGTTCGATTCCATGTGGACCGACATGAGCGAAATAGTTCGCCCCACCCGGGACGGGATCCATGGGCGAGAGTATATTTCGACTGTGGTGGACATTGGCAGGAGGATTCCGTTCCTCAAGTTTGACCGTAATGGCAGCCTTCTCTCAGAAATGCTTCCGTCCATACGTGTGCCTATTCCCATCCTTTTCGACATGTTCCCATTCGGAGACCTCTCAACCGGAGTCTGGCGGGCGGTTGCAAAAGCTGCTGTAGAACTCCAAACGCTCATGATAGTTCCTCAGGCGGTGGCACGAGACATTTCCGAATTTACTTCAAGCATGATCCCATTCCTAGAAACAGGGGATTTTGACCCCTTGTGGGTGAAGAATTTTCAGATGGTGGAGGTGCCCGACAGCCCCGATGCTTTGAACACGACCGCTTTCCTCAAGTCAATCAGACCGGACCTTCTTGTTGCAATCAGAATGGCAGCCATTTCTGGTCCTGACCGAATCCGGCGTATCTTAGATTACCATAGCTCAGGGGTTGATCTTATCCATTATGTCGCTGACGAGCGGGGTTACGAACCCGGTAAGGTAAACGGTCTTCACTTGAAAGATACTATTAAAGAGATTCACGCCGGGCTTCTGCAAGAGGGCTTGAGAGATGAAATAACTTTCATGGCATCGGGCGGTATTGCAATGGCCGAGCATGTGATCAAGTCTATTCTATGTGGGGCCAATTTGGTCGGAATAGATGTGCCACTGTTGATAGCTCTAGAGTGCCGCGTCTGTCGCAATTGCCGTGAAGGAGGAGAGTGTCCTGTCGGGGTATCAAAAGTTGATTCGGATTGGGGATCAAGACGCATGGTAAACCTGATCGGAGCATGGCATAACCAGTTGCTGGAGATGATGGGAGCAATGGGTATCAGGGAGGCGAGAAGATTGAGAGGTGAGCAAGGCAGAGTCATGTTCATGGAAGATTTGGAGAATGCAACCTTTGCCAAGCTTTTTGCCGGGCGTAACTCGGCATGAAATAAATGGGTTATAGCTGATTATCCCGCATTTGATTTAGGTGATTGAAAATCAAGGGAACTGATTACTGTTAAGGCTCTTTAGGTCTATCGAATGTACACGCCGGTTACATCCGGCACGGCCCTTTCAAGGAATGGTTATCAATGGATTATAAGAAAGTCTGGCGAGAGGTTCCTCCAGCCGAGACTGTGGAGACGCCGTCAAGGTTTGGCCGGGCCATTGGGAAATATAGTGTAGTAGTTACTGACGCGTGCAACGACTGTCTTAAGTGTGTGGCGGTCTGTCCTGAGAAAGTTTTCGAAGTTCAAGGCGGAAAACTTGCTCCTCCCTTGGACCATCGTTGCCTAGGAATTGACTGCTCGCTCAAGTCTAACCGATGTGTTCGTAATTGTCATCTGGGCGCTATCCGTGTGGGCTTGAATCCAAGTGCCAAGGCACTCGGTGACAAGAGGTGGACTAGTGACTTGCTCATGAGCACCTGGCACATGGCGGAAACAGGACGGTTGCCGAGTAACGATCTAGAATTTAGAACCGGTGATTCAGGCGGCGGTTTCGACAAGTTACGTTTTGTATTTCCCAAACGCCCCCCCTTCCCTTCCCTGGACAAAGCACTTATCGACACATCTATAAGCCTCAACAAGAGAGATGATGGGCGTCTGAAAATTGATATTTCTATTCCGGTGTACGGCGGCGGGATGTCATTCGGTTCCATAAGTCACGTCACCATGTTAAGCAGGATCCGTGCATTTGCAGCATGGGGGTCATTCACCAGTACCGGTGAGGGCGGTTATCCCGAAGCACTTTTCCCCTTCGATGACAACATTATAACCCAAATTGCCACTGGCTTATTTGGAGTCAGGGAAGAGACGATACAGAGAGTAAAGATTGTCGAATTCAAGTATGCGCAGGGGGCAAAACCCGGTTTGGGTGGCCACTTGCTTGGTTCCAAAGTGACGGAAGCGGTTGCCAGAATCAGGGAAACCGTACCAGGATCGTCTCTTTTCAGTCCTTTCCCGTTTCATTCAGTATACTCGGTTGAAGACCATAAGAAACATGTCGATTGGATAAAGTCCGTCAATCCAAGAGGACTGGTGTCAGTAAAAGTTTCGACCCCTACCGACGTAGACATGGTAGCAGTGGGGTCCTACCATGCAGGGGCCCACATAGTTCATATTGACGGATCGTATGGCGGGACTGGAGCAGCACCGGACGTGGCCAAGAAGAATATCGCGATGCCCGTGGAATATGCCATTCCAAAGGTCCATAATTTTATGGTGAATGAAGGGATAAGAAATGAAATAACCCTCATTGCGTCAGGGGGTATCCGAACTGCCTACGATGTCGCCAAGGCCATTGCCCTCGGTGCTGACGGTGTTGTGACAGGCACACCAGATCTGGTGGCTCTGGAATGTGTCCGGTGCCACAATTGTGAAAGTGGCCGCGGATGCGCCCGAGGCATCGCCACTACTGACTTGGAACTGGTAGGCCTCATGAATCTCACATGGGGTACCCAGCGAGTCATTAACATGCTTTCGTGCTGGCGGGACCAACTCAGAGAGATATTATACCGCCTAGGGCTACGAAGCATCAGGGAACTTGTCGGAAGAACCGATGTGCTTGCGCATCTGGATTATAACGATAACGTTCAAGACGACGACATCCGGCAGCAGGCGAAGTGAGGTTGGAATGACACATAACGTTCAATATGCTGCAAAATTAATCTCCTCCCGTATCCGAGAATTTGGGAGGGGTGATTTCTCGGGTAATACCAAAAGAGAGGATGAAGGCGGCTGCGGAGTGACCGGATTCGCTTCCAGCATCCCGCTTGCAGGGAGGCACATTTTAGAGCCGTCATTGCGTATGCACAACCGCGGCAACGGTAAGGGCGGCGGCATCGCTGCGGTAGGGTTCAATCCTGATACGCTTGGTGTCAGCCGAGATGTTCTTGATTCTCATTATATGCTCAATGTAGCACTCTTGGATTTCGGCTGCTTTGATGCGCTGAAAGAAAACTGCGTAACCCCTTTCTTTGACATTGCAAAGGAGGAAATCCTTGACCATTTGAAAGATTTCCGGGAACTCGATGGCCTCGAGGTCCAACCTCCGGAGATCTGGAGGGCTTTGATTAGGGTCAAAGCTGAGGTGCTAAAAAGGTTTGTCCGAGAAAACGGCTTTGAGGGTATGTCCGAAAGATATGTCGAAGACGAATTCATCAGCCGTAACACTGTACGTCTGAATAAGATGTTTTATGGATCGGTAGCAAAACAGCAAGCCTTTGTGCTTTCACAAGGCCGAAACGTGATGATTCTAAAAATTGTAGGTTACGCCGAGAATGTGATCCGGTATTACAAGCTGGAAGATTTCCAGGCCCATGTCTGGATCGCTCATCAGCGCTATCCGACTCGTGGACGTGTCTGGCACCCAGGCGGAGCACACCCTTTCACAGGGCTCAACGAGGCGCTAGTACACAACGGCGACTTCGCGAATTATCATGCCGTGTGCGATTACCTCAAGCAGCGAGGTATGGAGCCACAGTTTATGACCGACACCGAGGTTAGCGTCATCCTTTTCGATCTTTGGAACAGGGTCTACGGATATCCTCTGGAAGTTATCATCGAAGGCTTAGCCCCAACCGCAGAATTGGATTTTGATTTACTTCCCCTTGACAAACAGCACCTCTATGACAGGATTCAATCTACCCACATCCATGCATCTCCGGACGGTCCCTGGTTTTTTATCATTGCCAGGAACATCCCCGAGACGAGCACTTACCAGTTGATTGGTATTACCGACACGGCCATGTTAAGGCCGCAGGTCTTCTCAATCTACGACGGAGAGGCCCAAATTGGGTTGATTTGTTCAGAAAAACAGGCCATAGACGCTACGCTCAGGTCTATCTCGTCGGAAGATCCCCGTTTCTCACCAATTGCCGACAAGTACTGGAACGCTCGAGGCGGATCGTCTTCGGATGGCGGTGCATTTCTTTTCAATGTGTCCCCCGATGGCAACGGTTCTAGAGTTCTTAACTGTTTCGACAAATTCGGGCGACAGGTCAAAGTGGAAAGCCGCAAGCCTCTTAACATTACAACTCCCATTGTGAAGCCGGACAAATTCGATGACGAAATCAGATCACTTCTAGCCAAGGCGCTCAAAGAGAAAAGTCCGGCACAGCTTTTTCTGTTATTCCGTGAGTATGTATTATCATGGGATTATAATACCTTACGGTGGGTAGCAAGAGATCTGCGCCGCAGAGCGTGTAACCAGAAAGAATTCTTGAGAGTTATTATTGAGGGCCTGACGCTCGTCCTTGACAGGCGTTTCCCTCTGGGAGAGAAGAAGCGATCCGCTTTGGTACGAATCGTCATGGAAGAACTTTATATGGTCTTCAGATCTATGCCCCACATTACCAATACTGTTGATATTGGACATTACAGCTTGGTACAATTTAACACCCGGGATTACCTTCGCCCACCAATAGCAGTGGAAAGGATCCTGGTTATAGATGCAGGCGACTTCCATGCGGAGGGAGAGAGTTGCGACGCTGTCTTTATTGCCGATGCGTATCGTTTGGGATGGAAAAAATTCATTGTATTCAACCTTCGGGGGCAGCGTTTTGATGGGTGCGGTTTGGGACCGAGGACTGGCGGGGTGAGGATCGACTTGTACGGATCCTCTGGCGATTATACGGCGAGCGGAATTGACGGAATAGAAATACATATGCACGGCAACGCCCAGGACCAGATCGGTCAGATCATGAAGCAGGGACTACTGGTTGTTCACGGTGACGTCGGCCAGTGCTTCATGTACGGGGCGAAAGGCGGCAAAACTTTTGTCCTTGGAAACGCTGCCGGCAGGCCACTGATTAATGCCGCAGGGAACCCTAGAGTTGTGATAAACGGCACCGCTTTGGACTTTCTAGCTGAGAGCTTTATGGCAGGGGACCCGCTCAAAGAAGGTGGTTTCTGCATAGTAAACGGCTTAACCATGGATGAAGACGGTACAATAAGTTTCCTGCAACGACCATACCCTGGCTCGAACCTTTTTTCTTTGGCTTCCGGTGGGGCCATATACATCCGGGATCCACACCGAACCCTCATTGAAGAACAGTTGAATGGGGGAATGTTTGAAGAACTGTCCGATGAAGACTGGAACCTAATCCATCCGTATCTGTTGGAGAACGAGAAATATTTTGGGATAAAGGTAGACGACCTTTTAACCGTGGACGGAATAACCTGGACGCCTCGAGAGGTTTATCGAAAGGTCCAAGCCGTCCCCCTGTCTTTCCTCACACAGATCCCGGACACCGACGATTCGGTTTGGTCCGCGAAAGACCCAGGGGACTAAAGGTTTAGACCTTTCTTCCAGGACAAGGGATTGGAAGGGTTTATCCGAGAATCTTGTCGATCTCTTCACGATCTGCATCCATCACATAGGAAATTCCAGAGATTTCAGCCCCCTCTCGGGACAGGGACACGAGATCATTCCTGTCTATATAACGCAAAGCGAACTTTCTCGATCCCGCCATCAGTTGCTGCAAACCCTGCTTCAGTCTGTCGATGTATGAATACATCCCGATAGCTCCCGCAGGGAGTTTTCTGAAATCATCACCGAATCGTTCCTTTAGTTGAGCCCCTACAGCAAATAGGCTGAGATAGCCTTGCTCGATATCTTTTGCTTCCAGTTCCATCTTCTCGGCGGTCAGTTTTCCGTTGGTTTTTCCCACCATAGCAGCAGCCATGATAGCCCTGCCGAGGCAGATAGCCTTTACGTACGGAGCACCCAAGGCGAGAGCCTTGAAGATATGATCCTCCAGCGACAAGCCCCCTGCAATTGCTATTGGTGGGAGGTAGGCTCCCTTTGCTCTGAGGCGCTCACACATCTGATAGGCCAGACACTCCAGATGCACGGTGGGGATACCCCATTCGTTCATCATGCGCCATGGGCTCATTCCAGTGCCTCCACCCGCCCCGTCTATTGTGAGAAGGTCAACCTTGGCATCTGAAGAAAACTTAATGGCTCTTGCTAAATCCGCGGGCCTATACGCGCCTGTCTTGAGGGTAACGTACTTTGCTCCGAGTTTTCGCAAATAGGCCACTGACTTATGAAATCCTTCCTCTGTTACCATGCCCAGCCTGGAGTGCCTTTCGAATTCGCTGATTCCTCCGCTCTCAAAAGCCGTTCTTGCCGCTGATGTGGTCGGGTCAGGAAGCACAATGTAGTCTCGTTCCTTGAGCTGCATTGCTCGCTCCAGAGTAGTAAGCTGCACTTCCCCGCCGATATCCTTAGCTCCCTGTCCCCATTTCAGCTCAAAGATACTTACGCCCAGCTTCTCGATGACGTATTCCGGCACACCAAGTTTAGTGTCCTCAACGTTTGCTTGAACTATCACGCCGCCTTTGCCTTCATACCAGCGGTTGAAGACATTGATTCTGCGTTCCATCTCAGGGGACTTCACTATTCGGCCATTCTTGAACTCGGCGTTGCGGTCCATGCCGCAAATGTTCTCCCCTGCAACGACCATTACCCCTGATATTGCTGCCCCTACAGCTATCTCCTCCCAGTTGATCCGGCCGATATAGGTAGATCCTACGGCACCGGTAAAGACTGGAAAATCCATCTTTATACTTCCGTCAGCGCCCACGGCCGTTGTGCAGTCGACTGCCGGAAAAATGGCTTTGTCAGAATCGGCCTCAATACCAACTGCGCCCACGCACGACCCCTGAATATTGAAATGAGAAAAATCAACCGGATAATCCTTGTCTGCTCCTGCGGTTATTTTTCCGTATGGTTGTGGATAGATGGTTTCTCGTCCCCGGATAGCGGAACGCCCGATTTCGCATGGGCCGGGACAACCGTCCAGGCATGTCACACACATGCCGGAAATAGGGGCTGGCTCAACTCTGGTCTTTGTTTTTGTTGCAGGACTTCTGTTGGGTTTACTGAAAGACATGATTTTCCTCCGCTACCTTAGTTCTGAATGAAGTTTTTCCGTTGTCTGGGAACGGACGCCTGGATTGGCTTCTACAGATGTCTTGGGAAGAAGTATGATTAGCCATACAACAGGCTAACCTTTTTCTTTAGCCTCTATGAACTTCACTGTCAAGCGATTATTACCGTCCGCTGAACTTGTTTACGCTCCCTATCCGCTGTGTTAGATTGGGCGCCATGGCTGAGCATGGGAAAATGGAATCATTGCGAGGGCGGATCATTCGAGTCGCTTCGGAGCCGAGGAATGCTCGCCGCGGCGGATACTTGTTCCGCGGCATTGAGATACAAAGAGATGTTGACAGTGGGCGCACCTTTCTGATGTTTCCGATCTTTACCCGTAAGGATCTTTACCACTTCCCATTACTCTGCCGAGAAGGGCTCGATATCGCGGCGTACGAGGTCAGATTTAATAACGAACTACAAGACGGCAGCAGCATTTTCACGGTTACGAGCGAAAGCGATGTTGTACTGGAACCACACAGGCCGGTAAGCGTCACAGAGGCCATAGAAGCGTCAGCTTGCATCAGGTCCGCAGACTTGAGATTTAGAATAGGCACACAAGAGCCATTTTGGATGGCTAAAGGAAAGCTTATTCATGCTCTTTTTGACCATCTCGTACGCAATCCGGATGAATCATCCTTCCGAACTTTTGAGGATGCCTTTAAAAAGGCCCTTCCGGAACTCAGATCAATCTTGCCGGGATCAGCAGTAGTTATGAGTCAAAAGACATTTGAAAATGATATCAGGACCCATTTCGTCAATTTAACTTCCTGGTTGAAAAAAAATGCTGGGCGATTCTCTTTTGCCGAAGTCGAGAGCGACCGCATCTCCACCCGCTGGGGATTAAAAGGTAGGGCTGATGCAGTCTTTTATGAAAAAGATCAAAGTACGATTCTTGAACTCAAATCCGGCAAGATATCCGGGGACGATCACATTCTGCAGCTTTACGCTTACTCACTGTTGTTTGCGTCGGACACGGACATCGGTTTACCAGATGGGTACTTGGTTTATTCTGCGACAGGAAAATCCGAGAAGTTAACTGATGCAGGAGACGACATGAGAAGGGTCATATTAGATGGCCGTAATTGTCTGACCTCTCTCAAACATGCGTACACGCTCCGGCCGGAAACTAATTCTGATGGATGTACCGAATTCAAGTGTAGTCGTACCGGCAGATGCTTTCACCGTTCAAACTGTCACAAATTTTTTTCTGCTTCTTCTGGAAACGGTATCTTTCTGACTAATAACAAAAAAGAATATTATGATCATTGGTTTAGGCTTCTTTCCATTGAAGATTGGGCCCAGGAGGGGGATTTTGCTAGAGTTCTGGATCAGTCCACCCTACCTGAAAGGATCGACGAAGGTATCACTCTCCAGATTCACAGGATGCGGGTCGTCCAATACAACTGGACGGGAGTTTCTAACAACACGAGCAGCACTAGAGATTCGCACGAAATCACATCCTCTCACACTGACGATTTAGATTCACTTCACGAGAGGGATACGAGATCAGGGAGTGTCTTAGCCGAACTGTCGCTTCTTGACACTGTAGTCGATCTGCAGCCTGGTGAAGAGACAATTCTTCACCGAGGAGATCCGTGCTCCAATGAGGCGTTTCGCACTCTTATCCTCAACCCGCACGGCTCCCTTATTACCGCTAGGCTGAAAGTTCCTTTTCCTTACTCACCGCACGAGAAGCTTCCAGACTTGACTCCACTGGTTGACACCGAAGGCTGGTTCCTGGATCGATTGCCCTTTTCGAGAGGACGACAAGTTTCCCGACGGGCTCTTTTCGTTTTTCTTGTGAACGCGGCTGCGCCAGTGCTTGAGGTAGTGCTAGGGAGCGAATCTGAAAATTCTTTCAGCAATGGAACCCCTTCAATAGTCAGTTGCGAAGACCTACACCGCAAGAGGAAAACACGACAAAAAGGAGAAAAGGCGCGTGTCCACGGGGTTGATGCTAGGTCAAATGATTTAGAGGACATTTGTTTCCAGGAAGGGCTGCGTGATGGGTTGAACGAAGATCAGGAGGCGGCAGTGATGTCGGCTCTCAATTGTGAGACTTATCATCTCGTGCATGGCCCGCCGGGAACAGGTAAAACCCGTGTCCTGGCACAAGTCATCCGGAGATGCCTGGACCGCGGAGAACGAGTGCTGGTGGCCTGCCCGACGAATGTGGCTCTTGATCGCCTTCTCATCTCGGTTATGAATTTAGGCGTAAAAAATTTTTTAAGGATCGGCAGACGTTCATTGGTATCTCCTGAATTCCTGGAAACTATGGAACGACTGGAGAGCCCCCCTACCCTTCTCCAAGACCTTACATTGTTGGAGATGGACTTTGAGGATTTCAAGCAACACGTAGAAAGCAAAGCACTGATAGGCGCAACAGCTTACCAATGTGCAGCCCATCCCCTACTTATGAGACAGAAATTTGACCGTGTCATAGTGGACGAAGCAGGCCAACTGGATGAACCGTCGACACTGGGCCCCCTGGCTCACGGGAGAAAATTCGTCCTTGGGGGAGATCATCTGCAGCTTCCACCTATAGTTCGGAGTTGTTCTAACGAGAATAGTTTCCCTGATCCATCCGGGCTTGAGCGATCCCTCTTCGAACGCCTTTTTCTGTGCTCTCCACCAGGCAGAATATCGCGATTGATAATGCAGTATCGGATGAACCGTGAAATCCAGGCTATACCGTCCAGACTTTTTTATGACGGGGAGCTTTCACCATCCCCGGAGGCTGCAACTCGCCGCTTGAACATTGGGCCGGGGACCTCGAAGGACCCTGTAATGAATAAAATCATTGATCCCGAGATTCCAGCGGTTTTCGTTGACGTCAAGGGCCCTGACAGCGGAAAAGCAAGTCCAGAGGAGTCGGAGGTAGTTAGTAAGATTGTGAAGAGCCTTCTGGCAGCGGGAATGCATTCCGGAGAGATCGGCGTAATAACTCCTTACCGTGCTCAACAGTCTCTGATCCGAAGAAGCCTTTCAATGTCCGGCCGCATCGACGAACCGTTTCCTACGGTGGACACTGTTGACCGCTTTCAGGGAGGAGAAAGAGAAGTCATGATAATCTCTCTGGCAAGGTCAGACGGGGTCACATCTTTTTTAGCCGACCGTAAACGATTAAACGTGGCTCTGAGTAGAGCTAGGTCCAAACTCATCTTGCTGGGACATGCACCGGTTCTTGAAAAGCACCCTCTCTTCTTTTCCATCCTCGAGGGCTTGGAGCGCGTCAAAGTCGATTCTGTCACATAACTTATTGAGAAACTGGAGAATCTGATATGTCCCGAAAAAAAGAGGATATTTATCTTATCGACGGGAGTTCCTACATCCACAGGGCCTACCACGCAATGGGAGGACTTTCCAATTCCAAGGGATTTCCGACGGGGGCAGTGTTCGGTTTCACCAACATGATTATCAAGACACTTAAAGATAAGGCTCCCAAAAGGATCGCAATAGTTTTCGACGCGAAAGGAACTAATTTCAGGCATGACATATATCCGGCATACAAGGCGAACAGGCCAACGATGCCAGACGATCTCAGACAGCAGGTCCCGAAGATTCAAGAGATCGTTACCGCTTATAGGATACCATCACTTTCTGTGACTGGTTTCGAGGCCGACGACATTATCGCTACCCTGACCCGCCAGGCACGCCAGAAGGAATTCC
>CAIXMD010000201.1 GCA_903920415.1 uncultured Desulfomonile sp. | reverse complement strand
TTTCGCAGAGCATTCTTACGTCCAATCCATGGGTGCTTCACTACTTCATTATATCGTGAAATAGTTGTGTGTCAAGGAATTCTGCTAAGAGGAATTCTGCAAAAAAAAACTGTTGAATTCTTGACATGGTCACTTCGTTTGACTATGATGATATATACATGGAGAATATCATGAAAACTATGGGAATAAGCCAATTCAAGACACATGCCTTAAAAATATTAGATCAAATTTCTAAGACACAGGAAGGAATTGTTATTACGAAGCGAGGAAAGCCGCTTGCGGAAATTTTTCCTTACCGTAACAAAGAAAAGAATCCCACACCGGGTAAGCTTGCTGGTGCATTTGTCTTTGAAAAAGATATCATCACCCCAATTGGGGAGGATATGTGGGAATCCTGCAAATGAAGTACTTGCTCGATACCCACACGTGGATATGGTGGCACATAAGGCCACAGAATCTTTCGGATAAAGTAACATCTCTGATTGGTGACACAAGCAGATACAGTGAATTGCTCTTATCTGCAATCTCGCCGTGGGAATTCAGCAAACTGGTTGAAGAAGGGAGGCTCGGCATTTCTCATGATCCGGAAGGTTGGATTAATTCAGCACTTGATATGCCCAAACTAAGACTCGTCTCTTTGTCCCCTGTGATAGCCTATCGATCAACGATACTGCCCCAGCCATTCCACAACGACCCGGCGGACCAAATTATTGTTGCAACTGCCCGTGAAGAGAATGCCGTCATTCTATCAAAAGATGAGAGAATCCTATCATATGAACATGTTCAGAGTCTCTGGTGACTGTAAATATGAAATACAATAACAGATCCATGGGTTGGCGATTCATATTAAAGACCGACAAACACACTGGTTGGCTCAGATCACCGGTTGACCAGCTTGAGGCGGGTCCGGCATTCCTCCACCGTCGCGGGCTCACGGCCCTGGTCGCGGACCATGCGGGCGGCCTTTTCCACCAGGTCCCCGTTGGATGATGCCATAATCCCCTTGCTCAGGTAGAAATTGTCCTCCAGTCCCACCCGGATGTTTCCCCCCAAACCGATGGCCGCGGCAATCAGACGCCATTGATCCAGGCTAATGCCTATGATCTCCCATTCGCTCTGGGGCGGTAGGAGCTGAACCATTGAAACCAGGCTCGGCACTGTGGGAGGAATGCCGCCAACCACACCCATGATGAGGCTGTACTGGTAGGGTGCATGGAGAAGTCCCATATCAATAAGGGGATAGGAATTCCCCACATGCCCGGTGTCGAAACACTCAAGCTCCGGTTTCGTCCCTACCTCGTTCATGGCTTGCACGATGTGAACGATTTCGGAAAAAGGGTTGGGAAATACGAATTCGAAAACGAAGCTTTTCTTGGCGGGATTATACTTGGCGTAATTCATGGAGCCCATATTGAGAGCGCCGATAGCAGGCTTTACTGATTTTATGTGCGCTGTTTTTTGTTCAGTGGTAATGCTTATGGCGCCGGTAGAGAAATTTATGATGATCGGACAAACATCAATAACAGCGTCGTATATGTTTTTGTAATCCTGAACTTCATAACTGGGCAGACCGTCACTGGTGCGAGCGTGTATATGAACCACTGCAGCGCCGGCCTCGTATGCCCGTTTGGCCTCGGCAGCGTACTCCTCGGGTGTGTACGGGATCCCGGGACACTGGGCCCGGTTGGCCACGACTCCTGAAAGGGCGCAGGTAATCATACAGGACCGTTCGTAATCCTGGTTTTCTTTGACCCACAGTGACGACATCTAAATTTGTCCTCCTTTAACGACCCTTCCAGACAGGCTCTCTCTTTTCAATAAAGGCTGTCATGCCCTCTATCGCGTCCTCGGTCCTAGCCAGAACCCTCAATTGATCGCACAGATAGTCGAGAGAATCGTCAAGGTTGCGATACTCCACCGCGGCCAGAGCCTGCCTGCCCACGGAAACTGCCAGCGGCGCTCTGGATGCAATGTTTAAGAGAGTTTCGTTTACTGTCCGTTCAAAATTTTCATCGGAACAGGCCCTGGTTATAAGCCCCATCTGGTCGGCTTCTTTCGCTGAAATGGTTTGGGCGGTTAAAATCATTTCCAGAGCTTTTTTTCGGCTCGTGTTGCGAAATATGAGAGAACCGATCATCATGGGGAACAGTCCCACCTTGACCTCGGGAGTGCCGAATTTTACTTCTTCCCGCGCATAGACCAGGTCGCAGGACAACATTAACCCCATGCCGCCGGCCATACAGTGTCCGTTTATTCTTGCCACGATAGGCTTGGAGAATACCGCCATTTTTTTGAGTAAGCCGGCATACTTTTTTGCGCCCGCCATTTGATCCCCACTCTCCATGCCGCTCGCGAGATCCGCGCCGGAACAAAAAGCTTTTTCGCCTACGGCAGTGAGGCACACCACCCTGACTTGATCGTCGATAGCAGCCATGTCGAGGTATTTGTAAAAGAGGTCCATCATTTCAACGCTGAGGGCGTTTCGGCGAGCCTCCTTGTTGATCGTTATCCATGCAGTGTTAGCCTTAACTTCATAAAGCAGATCAGAATCACTCATTTTAGTCCTCCTCCGCATGGGCTTCAATCTCTACGAGAATGTCGCCCGGTTTTACCTGATCGCCTACGTTTGTATTCACAGCTCGAACTATTCCAGAATAAGGAGCAGAAAGAGTTATCTCCATCTTCATGGCGGATACCACCACCAATCCTTGGCCCTTGACAACCTTTTGGCCTTCCTCAACCAGCACTCGTACCACTGCGGCCGGGGTGGGAGGCGTCACCTCGCGCATGACTTCAGAGGGACCCCGAGCTTTGCGGCGCTCCACCTTGTCTGCGTTTTCGACGAGACGTGCCCGGCCATCAACCCAGACCCAAATTCCTTCAGTCGTCCTTGCAGTGAAAAGATTTACAGCCTGCCCATCCACTTTAAGGTGAAGATAGTTATCGGAGAACGAAGTCACTGAGACGGATCGCGCCTTCTCATCGAGCAACATGTTTGTGCATCCCAAGCCGTCTGGGAGACCGGCATCAACATGGTAAACCTTCTCATTAATCTTTATCTTGTATTCCATGAAGCTGTCTCCAACCTATTGATCATCTTGCGAGATCCCAGGCCCCCAGGGTATGCCATGGTGATGTCCAGTCCGCCATAGCACTAACGTCGCCAGGCGATGGGACGTTTCTTTGACCCGTCATCTCCCAAGCCACGTATCCTAAGACTGCAGATTCATCCCCAGTACTATGAGGCTGCCATTGTGCAAAGTGGTCGTCAATGAAGCACGTGTGAGTTTCTCCAGCCTTGAAGGCATCCGAGGACAGAACATCCAGAAGAAATTCAATCTGAGTTTTCACACCAAGTATCACACATTCCTGAAGGGCTCGAATCATTCTGGCGATTGCTCCAGAACGGTCCTCAGCCCAGACGACGAGTTTGCCCAAAATCGGATCGTAATGAACCGGGACATCAAAGCCCGTGTAAATCCCGTGGTCGAAACGGACCCCCGGGCCCTCAGGTGATCGAGCAAAAAGGATTCTCCCGGGAGCCGGCATGAAGTCTGCCTCTGGATCTTCAGCATATATTCGGCACTCGATTGAATGGCCCCGGCGTGAAAGATCTCCCTGAGAGAAAGGCAGAGGGAGACCTCCGGCTATCTCGACCTGTCGCCGCACAAGGTCCAACCCGGTGATCATCTCGGTGACCGGGTGCTCCACCTGGAGTCTCGTATTGACCTCCAGAAAATAGAACTTTCCATTCCGGTCCAGCAGGAATTCGACGGTGCCGGCATTGACATAACCAGCAGCGCGTGCGACCGCTATGGCTGCAGCCCCCATACGGTCCCGCAGTTCACTATCGAGTGCTGTGGAAGGGGTTTCTTCGATAATTTTCTGGTGTCTTCTCTGTATCGAGCACTCCCGTTCAAACAGGTGAACCAGGTTCCCGTAAGAATCCCCCAGTATTTGAAACTCCACATGCCGCGGGCGGTCCAGATATTTCTCCAGGTAGATTGAACTGTCTCCGAACGCGGTCAAGGCTTCACCAGCCGCCGCCTGTGCAGCTTCAGCAAGGGCTGCCGGACTGTCTACGATTCGCATTCCCTTGCCGCCGCCTCCGGCTGCCGCCTTTAAAAGAACAGGGTAGCCCATAGCTTCCGCAACCTGATTGAGGCGGACCAGGTCTACCTCGGTATCGACCATGCCCGGAATGATCGGAACCCCGCTTTGCGCCATGGTGCGCCGGGCAGTGGTTTTGTTCCCGAGAGCAGCCATGACCTTGGCCGAAGGGCCTATAAACACGAGACCTTCTGAGGTGACTCTGTCTGCAAACACCGGGTTCTCCGCCAGGAATCCGTAACCGGGATGAACGGCCTCGGCGCCGGTTTGCAGAGCGGCACCAATTATCTTGTCAATATTCAGGTAACTGGCAGCCGGGTCCGACTCTCCCAAAAAAACAGCTTCATCTGCCGTAAACACGTGCAGGGATTCCCTATCCGCATCTGAATAGACGGCAACAGTGCGGATACCCATTTCTTTGGCGGTGCGCATGACCCTTACGGCAATCTCTCCTCGGTTGGCGACCAGTATCTTGGAAAACATTGACAGCCCCCTACATTCTGAAAGTGCCGTGGCCTTGATGTCGACCGGCCAGGGGTGCATTGAGCGAAGAGGAAATAGCCAAACCTAATACATCTCTGGTCATTGCAGGATCCAAGATGCCGTCGTCCCAGAGATTGGCGGTGCTGTAATAGGCGTTCCCCTCATTGAGAGCCGAGTGAATTATAGGACCGCGAATACCTTCAACAATTTCTTGGGGTAAAGGAGGTTGTCCGTCGCGGGCCAACTGGTCGTTCTTTACTGCTACCAGCACATCCGCAGCTTGCTCTCCTCCCATTACCCCGATCTGGGCATTTGGCCACATCCAGAGGAATCTCGGCGAATAACCCCGACCGCACATCCCGTAATTACCCGCTCCGAATGAAGCGCCTACGATAACGGTAAACTTCGGCACAGTGGCTGTTGAAACCGCATGGACCATCTTATGGCCGTCCTTGGTGATACCGCCTCGTTCATATTCCCGGCCTATGATGTATCCGTTGATGTTCTGCAGGAACAGGAGGGGGATTCCCTGTCTGTCACAAAGTGATATGAATTGGGTAGCCTTGAGTGAGCTGTTGGAAAATAACACCCCGTTATTGCCTAGTATCCCTACCTGATACCCGTGGATATAAGCCCACCCGCACACCAGGGTAGGCCCGTAAAGCGCTTTGAACTCAAGAAACTCGGAACCGTCCACCATTCGAGCAATAATCTCTCGCACATCATAAGGTGTTGAGATGTTACGCGGGACAACTCCCCAGATCTCCTGAGGATCATAGAGCGGTCTTTTCGGCTCGCGTCTCGGTACACGGGCTTTTTCAAGCGGTGGCAACAGGGCTACTATGTCGCGAATTATCTGCAAAGCGTGGCGGTCATCCTCAGCAAAATAGTCTGATACTCCGGACTGTCGGCAGTGGACCTCGGCCCCTCCGAGTTCCTCTGCGGTCACCTCCTCACCTGTCGCCGCTTTAACAAGAGGGGGGCCTCCCAGAAAGATTGCTCCTGTACCGGTCACGTGGACCACATGGTCCGACATGGCTGGGATGTACGCTCCTCCAGCGGTGCAAAGCCCCATTACCGCAGTGATCTGAGGTATGTTCATCTTTGACATGATAGCCTGGTTGTAAAAGATCCGACCACCGTCGTCGGTATCCGGGAAGATCTCCGACTGAAGCGGTAAATAGGCTCCGCCTGAGTCCACCAGCATGATCATGGGCAGGTTGTTTTCCATGGAGATGGTCTGGCAGCGTAAAGTCTTCTTCACGCCCATGGGGTAGACCGTTCCTCCCTTTATCATCGGATCATTGGCATGGACCAACACTTCTCGGCCACAGACAAGACCTATGCCGGCGCGAGTCCCTGCACCGTGGACTTTACGGTCATAAAGTCCTCTTGCGGCGAGTGGTGCAATCTCCAGCCACGGGGTATTACGATCCAGAAGCAAGTCCAATCTTTTTTGAATCGGTAGCTTCCCCAGTTCCTCGTTCCGTTTTAGAGCTTTTTCCGAACGGTCTTCTCGAGCCTTGTTCAGCTCGGCCTTGAGTTCAGCCACCAGTTTTCCCATGGCCTCGTAGTTGGCCTTGTACTCGTCACAACTCGTATCGATAAGACTTTCGATCACTTCCATGAACGTGCGCCTTTTCTTCGTTGCTTAGTTGCGAATCAAACGTATCGTTTCAAAAGATCGTCTGCAATGGCCATGCGTGCCCGTTCCGATGTGGTGCCCGCCACAGCGGCATACTTGGCATCTCTGTACCCCCGTTCCATAATATTTCCCGAAAGGTAACCCTGGCCCGCCATTATCTGCATGGCCATACTTGCTACTTTTTCAGACGCCTCCGCAGCAAAGACCTTTGCGCAGCGAACCATGGTGGCTGCCTCAGAATCGGAGACAGAGCACATCCAGCCTGCCCGGAAAGCGAGGAGTTGAGAAGTCTGAGACAGGGTCAGCATTTCAGCCAATTTGAAACGTATTTCCTGGTGGGCAAAAATAGGCTTTCCCGAGCGTTGATGAAGTCCGGAGTATTTCCTGGCTTCAGCTATGGTTCTTTGTATGAGTCCCACCGAGGCCATAGTCAGCACCAGATCCTCGGTGAGACGCAGGAATTCGAGTGGCGAACGGTCGCTAATTGGTCCAAGGACCTGAGACCGGGGAACTCGAACTTCGTTCAACTCGATCGCAGACACCGCGACGCCGTTGTAACCAAGTGTTTTCATCCTGGGGCCAATCACCAGACCGGGGAGCCCTGGTTCCACGACACAGATGGCTATTTGCTCTTCTACATGTACGAGTATGGCCAGGCAGTCCGCGATGGGGCCATTGGTGACAAAGTCCTTTTTCCCATTGACTACATAGTCGGAGCCATCCAGCCACGCCACAGCCCCGAGGCCGCCATCATGCTCCTGCTCGGCGGGTTCGGTCACGGCCACTGCACCTATCAAATCTCCCCGCTCCACGGCTTCCAGTATGTTGCCGGCATGGCCGGATCCACCGAAACATCGTAAAAGCCCGGCAAAAATGCGAGCTGTTACTTCGACCGCGAGGAAAAGAGATCCGGAAATCCTCGCCAGCTCCTCCTGGCCGGCCATCAGTCCCAGGGTATCCGACCCGGCAACGGGCCCTGCCCCGATGCCCAGGTAACCGATCCGTGCAAGCCGCTTTAGAAACCGACTGGTTATGTTCTTCAACTCCAGGAGATCGGCATCCTCAAGAGCTTCCAGTTCCAGAAGGCACGACTGGTCAAAGATGCCGATCAAACGTGTCTTGATTTCCCTATCTTCAACAGTCCAATCGAAGTTCATAAATTATTCCTCACATCAGGCGGGAGATAAGCACCTTTTGAACATCAGACGTGCCTCCACCGATGGGAGCCAGACGGCCGTCTCGGAAAATCCTTTCCACGTCGTACTCATGGCAGTAGCCATACCCTCCGTGCAGCACCATGGCGTCATTTGTAGGGCCCAGAGACCAATCTCCTACAAAAAGCTTAGCTACAGCGGCTTCGAGATGATTCAGCGGCCTGCCCTGGTCCTTGCACCAGGCAATTCGATAGACGAG
>CAIXMD010000200.1 GCA_903920415.1 uncultured Desulfomonile sp. | reverse complement strand
TCAGTAGTTTTGCCCACCAGTAGTTTTGATGCTCTTGTCAGCCGGGAACCAATGCGTTGTACGATTGGCGAACTTCACCAGCGAAAGTATGACGGGCACTTCGACCAGTACGCCGACGATGGTGGCCAGCACGACCGGTGAGGACGCGCCGAAGAGCGAAATCGCCACAGCCACCGACAGTTCAAAGAAGTTGGACGCGCCGATCATTCCGGCCGGTGCTGCAATGTCATGCGACAGCTTCCATTTTCTCGCCCACAGATAGGCTATGAAGAATATCAGGTATGTCTGGATGATCAGAGGCACGGCGATCAGGACAATGTGCAGCGGATTGTTCAGGATCACGTCGCCTTGGAACGAGAAGATCAGCACCAGTGTCAACAGCAGTCCGCCGATAGTAACGTTGCTGAATTTTGGAATGAAGGTATTATTGAAGTAGTCCAAGCCTTTGGACTTGATGACATGGAAGCGGGTCAGCACACCACCCACCAGAGGAATGACCACAAACAGGCCAACGGAAAGGAACAGTGTATCCCACGGAACCTTGATGCCGCCGATGCCCAGCAATAGCGCGACAATTGGCACAAAGGCGGGTAGGATGATCAGATCATTGGTAGCGACCTGCACCACGGTGTAGGCCGGGTTGCCACGGGTGAGGTGACTCCAGACAAAGACCATCGCGGTACAAGGCGCGGCACCGAGCAGAACCGCCCCGGCCAGATAGTCCTTGGCCAGTTCCGGCGGGATCAGGTTTTTGAAAACCACGTAGAAGAAGAACGAGGCGATGCCGAACATGGTAAACGGTTTGATCAGCCAGTTGACCACCCAGGTGACATATAGCCCTTTCGGGTTTTTACCGACATTTCTGATACTGGCAAAATCTACCTTCATCATCATAGGATAAATCATGAGCCAGATAAGAATTGCGCTGGGAATGGGCGGCTGGGTCGGCCGAGAGATCGGCCTGAATGATGCGGACAAATGCGATCTGGCATTTTGGACCTTTACGACGGGCAGAACACACGGCCACACCGGCGTATTTCTTGGTGACAAGGAAGGCCGGCAGGAAGTGACTCATGCTTCCGCACACAGCGGAGTAGTGGTGGAAAGGCTCGATGGGCCGCTGTTGCGGAACTTAACAAGGGTCAGAAGATTGACCATAGGAGACTGAATCATGGAAAACGCAAAAGCCTGGTGGATGTCCAAGACCATCTGGACAAATCTTATCGCCCTTATGGGCTCCATCGTGATTGCTTTGGGTTTTGACCCGGGACACTGGGCCGAAATTACGGCTGTGGTTCTGGCTGCCGTCAACCTTGGGCTCCGTTTGGTAACAAAGGATGAGATCAAATTTCAATCCGAGCAGCAGACATCATGACGGTTTTAGTTACGGGATCAGCCGGTTTGATAGGCTCCGAGGCTGTTCTGTTCTTCGAAAGCCTCGGCTGCAAGGTCCATGGAGTGGATAATAATGCCAGGCAAGTGTTCTTCGGTGTTGATGGAGACACCTCCTGGAACTTGGAGCGTCTTCACAGGGAGACCAAGAACTTTGAAAATCATACCGTGGACATAAGGAATTCAACCAAAATTGAGGATCTTATAAGACGCCTCAAACCGGATCATGTGATCCATTGTGCGGCACAGCCGGCTCACGATTACGCCAGGCAGCACCCGGATGTGGATTTCTCGGTGAATGTGGAGGGCACCATAAATCTCCTTGAGGCATGTCGAAAGCATGCACCCGTCGCGAATTTCATATTCTGCTCTTCGAGCAAGGTTTACGGCAGTGTGAATTCTCTCCCCTTCAAGGAACTTGCCACAAGATACGAGCTGGATGATGACTGCAGGTTGCCGGGCGTCTCATCCCAGGGCATCAACGAGGACTTCCCCATAAGCGGGGGAGACGGACGAGGCATTTACGGCTCCGGCAAGGCCGCTGCGGATTTGCTGGTCCAGGAATACGGCCGGACATACGGGATGCGTACCGTATGCCTGAGAGGCAATTGCATGACAGGGCCTGCGCATTCTCCGGCCGAGCTTCATGGGTTCCTGGCTTACCTGGCCCTGTGCCTCCGGGAAGGCAGGACGTACAATATCCTGGGCTTTAAGGGCAAACAGGTGAGGGATATCATCCATTCCTCGGATTTCGTCAAGGCCGTAAGCATGATTTGCATGTCGCCGCCTGAACCCGGAACCGTTTACAACCTGGGCGGAGGAAGAAAAAACAGCGTCTCCATACGAGAAGCTTCGGATCTGCTCGAGAATATTACCGGCAAACAATTGCAGACCACTTACCAGGATGAGCCCAGACACGGAGACCACAGGATATACATCACCGATACGACCAGGTTCAGGAAAGACTATCCAGGTTGGGAAATCGGCTGGTCGATAGAGGAGATCTGTCAGGATCTCGTCAACGTGAGATCGAGGTTCCCATGGCGGTAATTCCCGTTGAAATGCTTGCACCAGCAACCGGCGCGGCTCCATCCAATGCCTGTGATCCTGTTTCCAACATGGAATTCACCCAGTGGGAACTCGATGATGAAGCTTGCTTCTCTTTCACAATCCCGGACAATTTCCTTTCATCCGACAATATCGTGCTCAGGCTTCAGGAGTCTTCTCCTTCAGTATCCGCTCGTCACTCATGGCAGGCGATTACCGTACTCTTCAGGCCCGGCTCGGATGTAACCAATCAACAATCCATATCTGAAACATCGACCCTTGAATGTTTGTCCTCATCGACACCCGATCAACTGGTATCCAGGTCGTTTACCGTGACCGGGTCGATCCTGAAGGGCGCGGTGGGCACTCATCAAATAAGTGCGGGTGACCTTGTCGGCATTACGCTGAAGAGAATCCCCGTTCCTGCCGGCGAAGACCCCAACGCAATAAAGCTCTTCGATCTTTCCGCAACCCATTGTATCGACGATACCAGGATTTCTGATTGCGCCGGCAGAGTGGGAAGCATTATCGACACGGTGCGAGACCTGTTCAATGAATCCACCGG
The DNA here is from genome assembly GCA_903920415.1 of uncultured Desulfomonile sp. Classification (GTDB taxonomy): domain Bacteria; phylum Desulfobacterota; class Desulfomonilia; order Desulfomonilales; family Desulfomonilaceae; genus CAIXMD01. The sequence continues at coordinate 302 of CAIXMD010000200.1, read as the reverse complement.
GGGGTTCCTTCCTGATGAATTCATTCTCCGTTCAATCAACCGCTGTCTTCAAGACCTTGCCCAGGAAAACTACTGGCGTAAAGAAACCTGGATACCCGCGAATTCCGGAATAGACGAAATAGATCTGACCTCAGCCATTCCCGGGTTTCAGGATATTCACCAGGTCCGGTTCAGCGGCCGGAGCATGCCCATGGCAATGCTGGGAAGTTTCAAGGAATTCCTCGAGGTGAAAACAGGGGGCGGTTCCCGAGGCTCACCCGTGTATTACTCGGTGCAAAACTGCTCACTCTGCGTGTGGCCTC
>CAIXMD010000199.1 GCA_903920415.1 uncultured Desulfomonile sp. | reverse complement strand
AATAGTTATCCACAATAATATCAACCATACAATAAGCAAGATAATCGGTTCCGCTCATTCTAAGTCTGCTGGATTCGGCCCTGATCCTCTGCCTTAAGGGATCAAAGGGATCGTCGACCCCCTCCTGAAAGGACAGGAGAAAATTCGCCCCAACCACAAGGCTTATCTGTTGGGAATTTATCGCTTCTGCTTTATCATCATAATCCAACATTTTCATTACGATAAAAAGGTAATCATCAAAATTTTCAATCTTGGGACGCTGTGTAGTATTTAAGATATCTTCTTTCACCAGACTGTGAATTTGAAAGCAATCTCCAATTGAATTGATAAGTTCAATTTCATGGAGGCCTTCTATGCTGACCCAGACATTTGCAGACCCGCTCTTGAAGTTACTGAGTTCAGATAAAGTCGGCGTGATACTTTCCTGAATTCGCAGAGCATCAAAGTCAATGACCACAATCCTAGTCTTTTCAGTACGCTTACTGCCCACGTGAATCAGGGTTCCCGGAGCTTGACCACTCTTTCCCGAATGCCGCTGGTAACGAGTTCGGTTCAATTCAACGTGCCTCTCAAATACAAAATGGGGTTGCTATGTAATTCTGAACAATGAGGATACGTAGGGTGAAAGATCCTATATGGGTTTCACAAATATTTTTGATGCTTCCTCTTGAGCCAGAGACAGATGGTAACCTTTGATGTTCACCCACAAGTTTCCCGAATCGGTATCACGTTTTTCGATCTCCACGATGACTCCACTATCTATATTCTCTTCGGCAATTATTTTGGGCAACTTGTTGGGGCTCTTTACACTATCAATTATTACCTGTGATCCTGGAATAGCTTCGGCTAAAGTCATGCCGCCAGCCAGTGCAGCCTCCTGCGCGCGAGCCCTATTCAACACTTTTCCTCCGGCTTTTTCCAGGCAAGGGCCGCAGTCATCGCAGCTTTCTGCCATTCCGTCCACCCAGCGTGTCTGGTCCACAGGGCACATTTCCATGAATTCCAAAAATCTCACCAATCTCTCTATTACCTCTGGGTCCAGGTGGTGCTCGATACGGCATGCGTTGTCTTCAGAGGCGGAATCTTCAATTCTCAAAACTCTTGAAAGAAAACGTTTCAGAACCTCGTGTTTTCTTACGATGTCCTCAGCCTGTTTCATACCGAGTTCGGTCAAGATTATGAATTGATGGGGATCGTATCGAATAAGGCCGCGGGAGCTGAGGATTCTCAGTGCAGAACTTACCGACGACATCTTCACGCTCAGCCTGTCGGCGATGTCTCGGACACGAGCAATTCGATGCTCCTGTTCAAGATGATAAATTGCCTCAAGGTAATCCTCCATAGCTGAACTGAGTGTGGAAAGGGGCTTGTAAGGCTGCATAGAAATCCCCCTTGAGAGATGAGTGATTAAGTATGAAGCACCCTGATATTGTTGTCAAGCCGGGAACGCCGCGAATCTACACCCCAATAATCTTCTATAATCCTCATTTAGTGAGCCTAAACCAGTCGGGGGTGTACCATGGATCACAGCTTTCACAGGATTCCTTTCTGAGTCTGCAAGGACTATAATCCCTAGGAATGAAGGAGATAGAATTGTGAGAGCCAAAGGTATTAAGAGGACAGATGAAAGGAAAGTTGCGGTCATAGGATTGGACTGCGTTCCCCCAGCTTTGATTTTTGAGGAGAAAGGAAACGATCTCCTGAATTTGAGAAGTCTCATGGATCATGGTATGTGGGGACCCCTGAAATCTACAGATCCTCCCATAACAATTCCGGCATGGACCACGATCACCACAGGCAAAGACCCAGGGGAATTAGGCATATACGGCTTCAGAAACCGACTGAATCACGACTACGCTGAACTGGTTACCGTGAACTCTTCTCACGTGGAAACTCCACGGGTCTGGAACTATATTGAATCGACCGGTAAAACTTCTATTCTCATTGGTATCCCTCAAACGTACCCGCCCTTTCCTCATTCCGGGATCACAGTAGCCGGGTTCCCAACCCCCGATCTTGATAGAGTGTTCACGCATCCGACTCAACTTGCGGATGATCTTTCTGCATTGATTGGAGGAGATTACATTACGGATGTAAGAGATTTCAGAACCGACAACAAGCAGAGGCTGTTGGATGATCTTTACCGCGCCGCGACCCGGCGCTTTCGACTAGCAAACGATTTCTTGATCCACAAGCCCTGGGAGTTTTTCATGATGGTAGAAATTGCTACGGATCGGCTTCATCACGGGTTCTGGAGGTATTCAGCGCGAGATCATCGTCTCTATGTGCCAGGCAATCCTTACGAAAACGTGATAGCTGATTTTTACCTGTTCCTGGACTCCTGCATAGGCTCCTTTCTGGCAAGGCTGAGTGATGATTCGACCGTTCTAGTAGTCTCGGACCACGGCGCCCGAAGCATGAAGGGCGGAATATCCATTAATGAATGGTTGATCAGTAACGGGTTGCTACATCTGAGGGAACACCCGAGCATAGAGAAGCCTCTCTCACCGGAAATCATCGACTGGTCAAAGACAAAAGCATGGGGGGAAGGTGGATATTACTCCCGAATCTTTTTGAATGTCAAAGGCAGAGAGCCGTTGGGAACAATAGAACCAGCCGAATTCAACTCCTTCAGGGACAACCTGGCGGGTCTCATTGAAAATATGACGGATGAAAACGGAGAGCAGATGACCAATGTAGTCCTGAAGCCGGAGGACATCTACCGCGCATGCCGTAAAGTGCCGCCGGACCTTATGGTCTACTTCGACAATTTGAGTCGCCGCTCAATAGGGACTGTCGGTACTGGAGAAATCTTCCGTTCTGGAAATGAAACCGGACCCGACGATGCGAACCACGATTACGAGGGAATCTTTATTATGACCCGTATGTCACAATTGCGCAGCGGAAAGCAAAAGGGAACAAGACTCGAAAATGTCTCTTGTCTGGATATAACCCCTACCATTCTTCAGGAGATGGGTTTACCGGTTCCGGAAGACCTTGGGGGAAAGGCCGTGGATCCCGATGCTCCTTATGAAAACGCTCCATGCCGGAAAGTGACCAAGCAGGGTTT
>CAIXMD010000198.1 GCA_903920415.1 uncultured Desulfomonile sp. | reverse complement strand
TCAAGAGCGTTTTGATGAAATATTCACCACACACACGTGCTATGAGGCTTTGAATCAGGCCTTGAAGAGGATCCACAAGAACAAGCCGGAGCTTCTGATCGTGCTGGAACGACCTGACGTGCCTTTGCACAACAATACATTGGCTCTCGATTGTTGTAAGAAGAAAACAGCCGCCAGATCCCTAACGGCCGAGAGGGAAACCAAGATCTCTACCGAACTGAAGCATCTGATCGAGAATTCCCGCTCCCACCATTTGACGAAACGGGTTTTCCGTGACGCATGGCGCACTGGCCGAATGCTGTGGCGTGTTTTGGGCGCTTTGAGTCCGGTCTCTTTCGGAGATATTCGACATTTCCATGAATCGGTTGTACGCAAGCCACCTCTGCAGTTCACACATATCGCCCTTCTTGATGTAACCAAGATTTCGCAGGTCTATCCGTGCATTACAATCTGAATCGGCCATCCTAAACTCAATCACATCTCCGGGTAAGACGAGAAAGAGTTCACGGAGTCTCACCTGCGAGGCCTCTATCATTCCTTGGTCCTTTTGTTCCCAGGACCCGTTGAAACTGAAATGCCGGTAGGTAAAGAACCGTCTTCGAAAGGAGGCTTCGTCAGCCCTCATGTGCAAAATCGCCACGATGCCCGGACAGGAAGCGCGAAGACATACCCCGCCTGCATAGCCGAGTTGGACAGGTTCGTCCAGGCAGCTTATCTCCAAGGCGCACTCAGGGCGACGATTCTCATGAGCAGTCGTGCAAGAACTGCCGGGGCCGGCAACAGTCCCGGTTGGTGAAAACTGGGCCCACGAAGGAACTGTCGATACAAGGATGACGATGAAACACCACAGAACAGTCATGTTGTCACTCCTCAGAACTCGTGCAGAAACCATCTGTTTATTATCGCTCATGGTACTGCTCATCATCTGCCCTCCCTACCAAAAGGCGTCGAGCTTCCTCGAATCCATCCGCCGATATTTGCCACTGCACCAAGGCCCTCACTAGCTGCGCCATAGAGTCTCTGCTGCATACGGCTGAGATCCGCCGCAGTGGGAAGCCGCATTCTGTGGAAGTCCGTGTTCGCCTTTACTCCGAAATAGAACGTCCGACCGGCGTTCGGATACCACAAAGGCTTACCGTACAATGTTCCTTGAAGGGCATACTGCAGGTCGGAAACATTGTTTATTCCAAAATAGAGAGTAGCTAAATCGTCAAAAAAGGTTTGGGAAAAAGCTATGTCTCCCCACTTTGCCGTCTCGAGATCCGGCCATTCGTTGAAAATATCATTGATCATGAAACGGGTTCCCACGTAGTGGTAGCTGAGCAGTGCCGAAAATCCCCACTCCTTGTTCTCGTAGGCGAGAGACAAATTGGCCATCTGAGCAGGGTTCTCCGTGAGCCACTTGTCCTCGGTTGTCCTGCGTTGAGCATCGAAGGGTTGCCAGTTCGACCTGAAGATGACTTTCTGTTTCGTAAAATTCCCCTTGAGGGTCCACCGCGGGGTCAATCTGGCAAAGGCCTCCAGTTCCAAGCCGGAATGGGACACCAGGGGAACGTTGAGGTTTCGGTTGGAAAAAGGAACTAGGGGATATGCGGGGTCAGGGCCCCAATAAATCTCGTTGTCCATATCCATTTCGTAGTAGGTCAAGCCGGCGTAGATATTTCGGGTGAACCAGTGCCTGATGGCGTATTCCTGGAGGGTGCCCTCCTCGGGGTCCAG
>CAIXMD010000197.1 GCA_903920415.1 uncultured Desulfomonile sp. | reverse complement strand
GTCGAGAATGAGTACTTGTGGCGAGAGGTACTTTTTGAGTTCGATTTTGAGTTTACTGGCTGCCTGTGCCGCCGCAAGTGTATTGATAGCATCTACCGCTGTTGCGAAGAGTACCGATTTACCGGCAAGACAGGCCGTATAACCAGGGTAGAAGTTCTTTTCCCAGGTATGCGTTATGCCCGCTCCACGGGTAATCATTCGGTGAATTGTTCATTCCGGCACGCACAGGATTAAGATGGATATACCGAACGAGTTCCATCAAGTACGAGTCCGCGTCCAGCAGTAGAGCCTTGTAACGTCCTTGAAATAGGTGACCGGTGCGTGCCTGCGTATAGTTGATCCATTTTGTATAGCGGAGTGAGAGGTTCTGCATGATACGGGACAGTGGCACGTCTTCGCTTTGAATAACGAGATGCAGATGATTTGTCATAAAACAGAAACCATGAATTCGGCAGCCGAACTTCTCCACGATATACTGCATGAATAGGTATAAACGCAACCGGTCGCGTTCGTCAAAAAATATAGGTTGCCCAGCGTTACCGCGTAAAATCACATGATAAACTGCACCGGGAAAATGTATGCGAGGTTTACGTGCCATAAGTGCATAATACCTAAGAATAGCAGAAAGTCAAGCCTGACCCCAAAGGTTTGACCCCAAAGATTTCTTCAATACCAACTTCTACACGTCTAAAACAAAATTCAGACTTTTTCAGGGACGCTAATTAATGGGAATTGAACTGTCATAGAGGGTTTCAGGGTCTATGTCTATGTTACCAGGCCAAACTACGGTCCCATTCTCCACAAAGGCCCCAAAAAAAGTGTTGCCGGATTTGAGCCGTACCCAAGGTTTCTGATCAATATAATTAGACATATTGAAACGCCGACGTTCACCGTTTTCAAACTCAAGCAACAGTTCGAAATGAGGATTAGCGGTTACACGAACCACATCAAGCAGCATAATCAGACTCCATTATTTAAGCGGATCAATGCGGAAGGGTTCAACACCTTCTTTAGCAAGTTCCCAATCCGCCAGCAACTCTTCCTTGTGCAAATCTATAGCCTGACACCAGCCTTTTAATGGGTGACCCCAATGACTTTTTATCCGAGTGGGACTGAGAGATCGTAGAGGGTCTCGGGGGCAATATCTATGTTACCAGGCCACACGACAGTCCCGTAATCTACCGTAGCCTTTGTAAAAATCGGCGAATTTTTCAAGCGAATAAAAGGGCGTCTATCCATAAACGGAGCCATGTCAAATACGCGGCGTTCTCCATTTTCAAACTCCAGCAACAAAATATAATCAGCACTTGCCTGAACTGAAATAACATCTAATAGTTCATTCATTGAAACCTCCTGTTACTGAAGGGGTGCAATCCGGAATGGTTCCTCACCAGCTACAGCAAGCTCCCAGTCCGCTGCTAGTTCATCCCTGTGGATCTCAATCCATGCCTGAATCATCTTCATCTGACGCGGAGGCACACTACCCGCAAGTACACTTCCATCTTCAATTGCAACAGATGCATTGCTTCCCTGATAGCGGACATGAATATGTGGTAAGTGATGCCGGTGATTGTCTTCAAAAAGTATCGTAACCAAAATCCCATAAAACATACTGATTGTCGGCATAACGCCTCCTCTTGCATCTGTTTGAGAACGGTAACATTCGGGGGTAGATTTGTCAACGAGGCGGTTCATCCCTTCATCCGTGAGCATCTGTGTACATCGCTTAGAAGCGCCTACTTTTGACTGTGGCTAAAACTTCAGGATTACCCAAGATCAAAGAATTTGACCCTATAATCCAGGGCAATCGTAGTAATCCCGAGGCAAAAGAAAAGGTTTAAAGTAGCCCCTTTATACTGCCCAACCTTGATTTTGCTGTTATCCTCTGCATCCCTTTAGGCCCCAGAGGGTCCTTCATCCCTGTTAAATTACTGGCGATTGTTGAATTTATTTACGAAGAATAGCAGAAAGTCAAGCCTGACCCTGCATGGTCTCAGTGACATAGACCAAGTACCTCCAGTTGGTCAATGTCGGCAACAAACGGAATAAAATCAAATGGAAGGAAGAAAATAAAGCAGAAGAAAAGATTGATTTAACTTTTTTATGGAAGAAAATGGATTAGGATTTACAGCATTTTCTTAGGACCCGGAATAAAACGCTATAAAAACGCCGCTGGGATCAATAATGAATAAACAAGCAACGTCCCCTCATGTCGTGAACACAAAGATACCGGCGAGATCACCTTTTTTCGCTTCGCCAAGTGTCGGATCAACTACAATTTGAGCAATTGCATCGTCTACATCTGCCTTCTGATTTGGATGCAATCGCTTATAAGCACGCTTAAAAATAGCGCTTTGCAGAATCTGAACAGTTTCAGACATCAGCCGCGCTTACCTTCTGGAACAAATGTCGTTGCCTGAGTTTGCCCTTCTGCTCTAGCAACCAAAAGGTCACGGACAAAATCAATTGGAAGGTCTGGATTATCGAGTGCCGCTCTGCCTATCTTCGCCCAAAATTCAATTTGCCCGACAATCGTGCGGTGCTCAGCGTGGGCTTGAACTTTTGCCTCATTATACAAAGAATCTTCTATGCGTACCGACATTCCCATGATTTCACCTCAGAATAACTTTTGATGCACTGTAGCAAATGGGTAGTAATTGGTCTACATCATTATCAAACAACCAAAATGGCTCGCTTACACTTTGCGGAATACCATGTATCCTGGTTATTTTCTTCATAATCTTCATCCCTGTTTACAGTTTCTATCTTACTTTAATGCCTTCCAGCCTCTCAACCCAAAATCCAAAATTGTTCTTCAGGCTTCCAACCCAAAATTCAAAATCCAAAATTCAAAATTTCTTTTTGAACCATCTCCCCGTTTCCCTCAACCCCTCCTCCATAGTAAAAAGCGGCACCCACCCAAGTTCCTGCCGAATCTTTGAACTATCCACAACCAGAGAGCCCGTTAACCTGTTGACGGCTCCTGTGAATCGTGGATTATGAATT
>CAIXMD010000196.1 GCA_903920415.1 uncultured Desulfomonile sp. | reverse complement strand
GGTTCAATAGGTTGAAACTACAATAAAGGATTGCGGAATGTTATAAATACTGACTTGAATTGTCAAGACAAATTGTAAGACACTGGAAATTGAATTCCTGTGTCGCCCGATTGTTCGACCGCCATGTGGTCCATTTTTTCTTGACATTAGGCTGTGAGAGAATTAAGCGATTTCCTTATGAGTAGAAAGTGTGAGGCATGCCTGTATGACTGAAATGATGCTCCTGGAACATCTCGAGGAAATTGCCCTTCGATTGGGAATCGAACTCAGGTACGAAAATCTAGGTCAAGCCGGAGTGAGAAGCGATGGCGGTTATTGTAAACTCGCGGGCAAGCCCATGATAATCATCAACAGAAGGGACTCTCAGCGTCGAAAAATCAGTATTCTCGCCAGATCATTGAACAAGCTCAACCTTGATGGTATCTTTATTCCACCGGCAATCAGGAAGCTACTCGAATCGCAAGAAAATTGATCTATTTTCATCTTCTTTATCCAATTCACCGAATTCTTGTCGGTTCGAGACATCTCTGATGAAAATCCCTCGAAGCTATTTGCCGGTTAATTTTTCTCTTGATTCCAGGTTGATGGACTACGATACGTTGGAGGAAAAACGTATCGACACGGAAAAGCTATTAAGGGCTCTCAACTGGAAATCAAACCTACTCGACGATTTCCCTTTGATATTGTGCCTGATGGGGGGGACCGGAACCGGCAAGAGCACGCTATTTAATTCTTTGGCGGGCCGCAAGATCAGCGAAGTAGGAGTTCGGCGTCCTTGCACTGTCAAGGCCATCGTTCTCGCGCACGAAGAAGCCGCCCAAGAACTTTCCGATTGTCCATGTTTTGAGGAGCAAGGAGAGAGAAACGCTACAGTTTTCTTTCATGATTGCGAAGAATTAAAACACATCATCCTGGTTGATACTCCGGATTTCGACAGCGTGGAGATCTCCAACCGCTTGATTGCAGATAATTTCTTTATGATTAGCGACATTTTGATCTTAATTACCTCTCAGGAGAAATACGGAGATATGGTGGGACGGGACGTTATGGAACGTGCCCGATCCTGGGGCAAGAAAACTATTTTTGTTATGAACAAGGCTATTTCAGATGAAGCCTATAACAACTTTAGATCCTCGCTTCGAGTCTGGGGAAAAGAAATCCAAACGTGCCGGGTAGGAAGGATGGAGCCATCCCCAGATTATATTTCGGGTTTGAGGGATCGGCCCGAGTTTTCAGAACTATTTCAGGTTGACGCCAGGAAGGGCGTATGGGAAAAAATCCGCAGCAAAGAGTGTGGCCGGCTTCTTGACAGATCCATAGAGAGCCATGAGGATTTGGAAAAATCAATTCTTGTCCAGACAGACAGGATTCTATCGGTTAATACTCAAATCCAGAGCATACTATCCTCGGTATCAGAAGAGATGGAAAGCCGATTGGAGGAGATTTTGTCCTCGGATCTCGAGATCCGGATTCGAAATCGGCTCCAGAGACTGCTCCGTAAATACGATATTCTATTTGTCCCCAGGATGATGGTTCGGAATGCAGTGAGAAAAATCTTTCGCGAGTTCCAAAACTTTTTTGTTTCCGTCTCCGGAAATGTCTTAGACACTACTGACGAAAAAAAAATCCTGGTGCAAGACTTCGAGGCGACTCTTTCCGGGGCCAAACTCGTACCTTTGGAAGTCGCTCTATCAAAATTCAATTTCGAGACAGCGGAGTTGCTCTCATCGAATCCGGCCCTGGAAGATTTACGCAAAGTAGCCGGGAATAATGTCCCAAGGTGGAATTCCGAAAAGATTCGGTCCATGTATGAACAGTCCTTTCCTGGATTAGAATTCCTGCTGGAATCAGAAATTGATCGTTTTCGGAAAGGGTTGTCTTCTTTTGAAGAATTCAAGCTCTACGGTTCCTATACCCTTTGGGCGCTGCTTCTCATTACTGTAGAAATAGCTGTAGGTGGAGGGTTTACCCTTCTGGACGCCCTGCTCAATACGGTTATTGTTCCGTTTATCCCACCGTGGCTTCTCAAGCTCAAGGTTATCGACCTGTTGAAGGAGATAGGTGAGAGGGTAGACCTTGAAAATCGTAAGACTCTCAGGGCCATCCTTGAACAACAGGCTGAACTCTACACCAGGGAGTTTTCATCTCTAATCCCAAGCGAAATGGTGGTGCAGGAGATTCGAGCTACCAGAGAGTCATTGCTCGAGGCAAAGAAGATTGAGGTTGAATGTTTCTGCAGGAAACAGTTTCTTGATGATAGTGTCATTAAATAGAGCCGGCAGGTGGGACGACCCCAACCAGTTTGGTGTCGAAAGTAGTGAAAGGGGATTGCAATGATCCGGTTTTTTAGAGTAACTTGCAACTTTGGATTGATTGCGGCGCTCACGATGTTTTCAATTTTCCCTGTGGTTAGCCATGCTATGGAGGGCAAGGTGAAACATTTTACACTTTCCAACGGTTTCGAGGTTTTCATAAAAGAAGACCATGCACGCAAAGTGGCTACTATGCAGTTCTGGGTTAAGGTGGGCAGCGCCGATGAGACAGAGCATGAGCGTGGAATCAGTCACTTGATAGAACACATGGCTTTCAAGGGGACCGAACGTCGGGGAGTGGGAAAAATTGCATCGGAAGTCGAGGCTTTGGGCGGTGAAATCAATGCGTATACAAGCTGGGACGAAACGGTCTTTCATGTCACAGTGCCGTCCAGTGCTACTGCCCAGGGGCTTGATATCCTTATGGATGCAGTCTTGAGACCTGTCATCGATCCTGGGGAATTGGAGAAGGAAAAACAGGTCGTTCTTGAAGAAATTCTCGAGGGACAGGAGCGTCCGGAACGAAAAGCCTCTCAATTGCTATTCAAAACCGCTTACGTGAAAGGTCCTTATCAGTACCCTATAATAGGCTTCAAAGAAACTGTGGAAAAATTCACTAGGGACGACATTATATCTTTCCGCAAGAAATGGTATGTCACTGAAAATATGTTTCTTCTCATAGTGGGGGATGTCCAGGCCTCAGAGTTGATAGGGGAAATTGAACGCCTTACAGGGGACCTGAAACCCAGTGGATTTTTTAGGCCCCCAAGAACGGAGGAGCCGGTTCAGACGGATACCAGATCTTCTCTCATTCGAGACAAGAATTCCAGAGAGACTCGATTTCATATTGCATTTCATATACCCTCCATGGAGGGGAATGACGTAAACGCGCTTGACCTCGCAGGAGATATCCTTGGAGCCCGCGAGAGTTCACGCCTTGTAAAAGTGCTGAAAAAGGAAAAGGGCCTGGTGAACTCCATCTCGGCTTTTGCCCTGACGCCGAAAGAACCTGGGCTGATGGTTATTTCCTCTACCTTAGACTCTAAAAACCTAGAAGCGGTTACCAGAGCCGTCATGGACGAGTTGGCCCTCTTGGCCAAGGAACCCCCGAGCCTTGAAGAACTTGAACGGGCCAAGACATATATCGAATCTCAACACATCTATGCCCGAGAAACTGTTCAAGGAACAGCAAGGAGCATAGGCAACTATCAGGCAGACCTTGGGGACGCGGGCTACGAGGACAAATATCTTTCTCTCAACCAGGTAGTGACGCCGGAACAAATATCCTCGACAGTGAAGAAATATCTTTTTGCTCCTAATGTAACAATCACTGCTCTCGTGCCTGAAGGCGAGGCTGAAGAACTCCGAATGGAATCTCTTGCAGCCTTAATAAGTTCATACGGGACGGTCTCGAAACCCCCGTCAACCGAAGGAAAATCCTCACAAAAGATCATCACACAAACTCTGTCCAATGGGATCCGGGTGATACTCGCCCCGGACGACTCCAATCCCGTTGTTTCATTCAGAATCGTACATCTTGGCGGAAAGCGCTTCGAAAACAGAGAAAACGAGGGCATAATGAATTTTATTGCCCAGATGATTAACAAGGGCGCCGGCAAGATGGCAGAAGTGGAAATTTCACGAAAGGTAGAAGACATGGGAGGAAGGCTTGCAGGTTTCTCCGGTTATGATTCTTTCGGTCTGTCGGCAAGCTTCTTCAGCCGCCATTTGGATGAAGGTCTTAACCTTCTCGTGACCCTTCACTCTGATCCAACCTTTCCTGTTGAGGAGTTTGAGAGAGAGAGAGGACTGATTATCAACCGCATAAGGACCGAGCCGGACCGTCCTGTGTCCTTTGCCGTAAACATTTTGAGTAAGACACTTTTCAGGAACAATCCCTACGGGTTCAACAAAGAAGGGACCCTGTCAACGGTATCCGGATTTACGCCTGATGATCTTAAGCTGACTTATCGCCGCTACGCGGTTCCATCCAACACCGTCATCACCGCCGTAGGAGATTTTGATCCCCAAAAGACAATGCAGCTCATAGACGGATTATTTGGAAAGATGCCTTCCAAGAAGCTGGATGCCCCCGATGTACCGGCAGAGAAGCCCCTGGAAAAAGTCGTAGAAAATATTGTGAGAATACCACGGGCTAAAGCGCACATAGCCATCGGATTCGGGACTACGACTCTTTCCGATCCTGACCGCTATCCCCTTGAAGTCCTTAACAACAT
>CAIXMD010000195.1 GCA_903920415.1 uncultured Desulfomonile sp. | reverse complement strand
TGACGCGTGAGAACTCTGAGTCAAGACCCTGGGTTGAGACTTTTATGACTGCTACTCCTATGGGTCTGCTGCCGTCAGCCCCGTACACCGGTTGGCTGAAATAAATCCCTCTTATCCCTGAGGTCACACCCACGGCCAGGTAAGTGCTCGGTCTGCCTTGAATGGCTTCAATGAAGTACGGACGAAAGGAATAGTTGTGCCCAACAAAGCTGTCCGTCTGATTACGGTTACTGGATGCTATTGTCTTCCCTGAGCTATCCATAAGATAACCGATATCGTAGACAAGGTTTTCCGCAAAATGGTCGAGGATCAGGTTAGCCTGCAAAAGGGCTTCCGGATTTTGGTTTAGCAGCGCGTCTCGAATCTGTTCAAACCCAGCTAAAATCCGGGCCTGGCTCTGATTTAGCAAGATGAGGTCGAGAACATTGTCCTTGAGCGCTTCACTTGTATGAATCAGCTCTCTTTTGATCTCTCTTACGGCGGATTCCTTTGCGGAGTGATATTGGAGATATCCCCCCGTTGCTGTGGAGAGCAGGGCGAATATCGCTAATATGAGGACGATTGTCCGAACGTTCATTTGGAATTCCTCTTCGAAAGGGAGGTACTATGGGTCACTTCATTTCCAACTCTTCATGAACTGAATCTTGTGGTGACATGCACGTTACCTGAAGCTCCGTGGCCAGTGCTCAAAATTCTACAATCTGTCATGTCAAGGGCGTTTTGTTAACAAAAAAGCGTAGCCTACGAATAATATACCATCTGTATAAGCCGAGTCAAAGCCGCTCTATCGACCTGCGGATACCGTGGACAGGAAAGTCGGCAACGTAATAACCTACCACATCTTAACGTCAATCCACGATTTTAAGTCTATTTCGTCTTAGGAAGATGATGTTTGAGTCGGTATTGGTTTCACAGCAATTTCGTACGGAGTCCGTTTCAACTCACGGACCTTACTTTCAGCCTGAGCCAAGGCTACAATCAAATTATTCTCAATTTCTACTCTGAATCCCTCATAAGAATCACGCTCGAGTCCTTTGGGGACTATAGTTGGCTTTCCGAACCCAATCACTATTGTGCTGAAAGGAAGCGGCAAAATCATGCGGTCCCAGGAGCGGAACTGGATGTGCCTGGTCGTCCAACTAACTACGGGAAGTACGGGTTTGCCGGTCTCCCTTGCCAACGATACTATGCCCATTTTGACTTTGTAAGCCGGTCCTCGGGGCGCATCAACCGCCAAACCAGAACAACAGTTCTTGAGCTTAACGATTTCGATCATTTCCAAAAGAGCTTCCTTGCCATTGAGTGATGAGGAGCCCCTGGCGGTTTCATATCCCCAGCCTCGGACGCATCCGTTCACCAGGTCGCCGTCCCATGAGCGGCTGACCATAGCCACTCCGCCATAGCGTCGGAAATAATAAGCCGGGTAAAGCGCGGTACCGTGAAAGCCGGCAACCGCGAAAGCCCCATGTTCTGTAGCCTGTTCTTCGTATTCGCGGTTGAGAAATATCTTTCTGGTCGTCAAAGACACGAGCTTGAAGTAGATTCTGGTCGCCCATGGCAACAGTCGAAGCACAATCCGGAACCAGAGACGCTCACCTTTTTCTTTTTTAATTCCCTTAAACATCGTAAAGACTCTTTCATGGTACGGCACAAAACACCACTAAAATTAGAAAACCTCGGAAGGAATAATTTACGTAATTTTATCAGACCGAGAGCTATAAAGTCAAGTTGCGTAACGAAAATAACTCTTTGTAACCCCTTCTCAACGATCACTTCATCGTGACGTCCTATTCATGCTGTAACGACACGCCGCGTTGAGCAGAGGATTTCTACACTCCTTGAGTGTCCGGTGGCCATATGTACTTGTGAATCTGTAACTGAAAACGTGCCTGGATATTGTCGTCCAACATCCATTTCACTAGACTTCGCGGATGAAGTTGCCCGAACACCGTTGAAAAAAGTATTTGAGCCGCTGAATCAAACAATTGTTCCATCATGATGTGCCTGGCCCATTCGTAATCGCGCCGATCAGAAATTACAAATTTGATCTCGTCATCTTGGGTAAGCGTCTCTAAGTTTCCCCAAAGCATTTGATCGCTCTCTCCACTCGATGGGCATTTTATATCCATGATCCGAACAGCCCCTTCAGGAAGCACAGATATGTCCTGCGAACCGTTGGTTTCTACGAGTACCCGGTATCCCTTTTTCATCAGACCAATTGCAAGATCAGGTGTATTTCTTTGTATCAAGGGTTCTCCTCCTGTTATCTCGACAAGTCTGCATGAGTACGA
>CAIXMD010000194.1 GCA_903920415.1 uncultured Desulfomonile sp. | reverse complement strand
GGGAACCGAAATAGCGAATGCGGCCACTGTAAGCAAACTAACCAACCTTTTCATCTCGAGCCTCCTGAAAATCATTTTTCATTTTGAACAACCCTTTCGGGCTGCCCTCCCACTTTTTCCTGTGGGCTGAACAATAATTCGGAATGGGCAAAGAAACCTGACAAGAAAAGTGAATAGGAATGAAAAAAGTCGGGCATGAAATTGTTGCAAGCTTTTACAATGCCGGGTCGAGGGTTCAAAGTTGTTCGTTTCAACAGCTTGGGGCGCGGGAAGGCGAATGTTAAACGAGTAGGTCTTCAATGTAGGAGTTCGTTCTCAAGGCATCTCTAGGCCTTGTCCAAAGACAACAGAGGACTCGTTGCCGGCGGAAGAGCTAAAGTCATATGGAATGTCATCTCGTAGCGTGATACGATATTCTTGCACCCATGAAGAAAATTCGTGAGTCACTTTTTGATGGACGTGAACCTGATCACCCCTTTATGACTCCCATGGGCTTTATCCGCGCTACTTTTCTTGCCAGGCCGGCTCTCTGGACCACATCCACTACCTTGCTCACGTCTTTGTACGCCTCCGGGCATTCCTCCCGAAGAGTCTTTCTTCCAACCCATCGCGGATAGATATCTATGTCCTGCAGTTCCCTCTCAATCGACCGACCCTGGGTCTTCCTCAAGGCTTCCCCGCGGGAAAGAAGGCGCCCAGCTCCATGACAGGCCGAACCAAAGGTCTGCTTCATGGAACCGGGTTCTCCGGCCAACACGTACGAGGCTCTGCCCATATCTCCGGGAATGAGAACCGGCTGTCCAGTAGTTCGATATCGTAGGGGAAGATCCGGATGATGAGCCGGCAATGCTCGAGTAGCCCCTTTGCGGTGGACGCAAACCTTCTTCTTTCTTCCCTCAACCATGTGAGTTTCCATTTTGGCGATGTTGTGACAAACGTCGTAGAGCAATCTAAGCTGCAGTTGTCTCGGCGAGATTCCGAGCGACTCCTCCCATGCTACTCGGGTCAGGTGCATGAGTATCTGGCGGTTGGCAAATGCAAAATTTGCCGCCCCAGCCATTGCAGCCATATATTCTCTCGCGAGTGTAGTGTTCAAGCGGGTACATGCGAGCTGTTTGTCAGGGATTGCAATCCCTTCGTTCCGAACACTTTTTACCATCCGAGCAAGAAATTCATCACAGATCTGATATCCTAACCCCCTGGAACCGCTGTGAATCATCACAGTGACCTGACCTAGTGTGATACCCCATTGCAGGGCGGTTTCAGGGTCAAAAATTTCGTCTATGAAACCGATTTCCAGAAAATGGTTTCCTGAGCCGAGCGTACCGAGCTGGTCCTTGCCTCTCTCGAAAGCCCTATCGCTGACAGCACCTGGATCAGCTCCCTCAATAGCCCCACGGTCCTCAATCAAATCCAGATCGGAAGCGTCCCCCATTCCCTTGTTGACCGCCCATGCGGCGCCATTGTTTAAGACCTCCGAAAGCCCTTTCTTATTAAGCTTTATGCCGCCTCTCGAACCCAAACCACTTGGCACTCTAGCAAAAAGGGTGTTGATGAGATCCCGGATACGGGGAGCGACTTCACTTTTGTCCAACCCAGTTAATGCAAGTCGGACGCCACAATTAATATCGTAGCCGACTCCCCCCGGTGACACTACGCCTTCATCCACGTCAAAGGCGGCCACCCCGCCGATTGGGAACCCATAGCCCCAGTGAACATCCGGCATTGCCATGGAAAAGCCCACTATACCCGGGAGATGGGCCACGTTAAAAACCTGGTCCGCACTTTTATCCTTTTCAATGTCCGGCAAAGTTGCAGCATCCGAATAGATTAGACCTGGAACCCGCATTCCGCCGGTCCTAGGAATCTCCCACCGGATTTCATCAATCTTTTTCAATTGGTAAGTTCTTTGTCCAACCACGGGTCTTGTCTCCTCGAACGACACAAGTGAAGTTTCCAGTAATTAACTTGGGAGTAGCCTCACTTTTCGGTATCTGTATCCCAGAAAGGTGAGGACCGCAACAGCAACCGCTGCGGCAGCGGGAGGGTACTCCGCAACGAATGGAGCATATATAAATAAGGCAAACACTGCGGCCAGGAGTTCCAACCACAAAGCTAATCTGAAAAATATATTTGAGAAATTTGGCTGTTCAGGAATTCTGTCTCTGAGTGTCGGCCACAACACCATGGAAAACAGACTGAAAAGACCGACTGCGATAATCATTCCCCCCAACACGTCCGTGGGAAAATGTGCGCCCACAAATATCCTGGACAGGGAGATGAGTACCGCAATACTCACGACAACTACTGACATCAACTTTGAGGATGAGAAATACGCCAGACTCAGCCCCGCCGACATACCGGCTGCGGTGTGGCCTGAAGGAAACGATCCCCACCTCAATATCGGGCCTACGATGTGGAGAGATTCAATCACCTCTACAGGTCTAGGAACTACATGAAAAAGCTTGATTCCATGCACGGCGAGAGAGGACAACAACATAATCAAAAGGCCCATGAATGTGACTTGAGGATTGATCAGGAGAAAGCTTCCAAGAATGATAGCCAACAACAATCCATCTCCCAACGTGGTGAGTGAGATCCAGGCCAAATCAGAAATTGGAGAATGAACGCTGTTTAACGCCATAAAAATAGTGGAATCAAAAAGATAGGTAGGGATGAAGCCGACCAACAGTAAGATGAATGCCACAAGTAATCGCCTTTCATTCTTAAAAGAAGCTATCAGACGAGTTTTGAAGCTTTCCTGCAATGATTTCTCCCTATTGAAATTCGATGAAAGAAATATTGGTAT
>CAIXMD010000193.1 GCA_903920415.1 uncultured Desulfomonile sp. | reverse complement strand
GGGTGCAGCAAAATAAAAACGACAACCAGATTGCTGTCGCTAACTACCTGTTATCTTTGGTACGCCCGGCAGGGCACGAACCTGCGACCTACGGATTCGAAGTCCGGCGCTCTATCCAACTGAGCTACGGGCGCAAACGAAGCCTTATTATTGAATTTTCCCATCCTCGCCAATCCGAAACAATCCATCACAACATGTTCCAAACATTCATGTGTGAGTCCCGTCGACTCGGAGACACATTGTGCGAAGAATCATAGGTTACACCAAACGTACAGGGCAATCTACTATTTTATCGAGACGCGATTAGGTTCTCCGCTTTGATTTTGGTCTTTGGGCACCATTAATGGCACCTGGACCTCGAAAAAAAATGATGCCGAAATGATTGGATGGTTTGCGACGACCTAAGCTCTATGAAAGTGAATTGCTAGAGCTAAGGAGGGTCAGTGGGGAGAGTGATGGGACTTGAACCCACGGCCCCAGGGGCCACAACCCTGTGCTCTGCCAACTGAGCTACACTCTCCACAATTCAATAATCTACAAATTATGAGTCAGCAAGTCAACCCCGGTCGAGTTCTGGTTAGGTAAAAACGTGTCTGATGCAGGCCCAGAATAAATATGTTTGAGCCATCCTTACTGGTCACGTAGCCTGATTCCGTTTCCAGTGGACTCCAGAGCCAAGATACCACGACGGAGTTCAAGGGGTCTCCGTCATAACCTCTCTTTTGAAAAAGAATTACCTGAGATCTTTATCAAGCAGTCGGGGAATCGAGTTGCCTTTCAAAACCAATTTGCCTGAACCGAGGACTGCATTGACCCGCGCCTGCAAAAGATTCCTCAAATCAGGATTGGGCTTCAAGCGAAGGGAGTCCACATAGGACTGCAAAGCCCTACCGTATTCATTTTCCTTTTCCAACATTCTGCCCAAATGATAATGAGCGTTTGGGTCGCGGGGGTCTGCCTTGACGGCATATTGAAAATCAGCAAACGCCTTAGCCTCACTACCCAACAACTCGTGAGTAAGACCCCTTGACACGAGGCAGCCGCGCAAGCTGGGACAGAGCCTGACCACAGCGTCGAAATCGTGGAGTGATGCAGCAAGATCACCGCCCTTGAACCGAAGTAAAGCTCTGCTATAGTATGCCTGGAACATGAGCGGATCTAGTTCGATTGCACGAGAATAGTAATATTCCGCCTTTTCAGAATCACCTTTTTGCGCCTTCCTGTTACCCAAATTCCAACAACCGACTGCCGATTGGTCTTCCGGTTCCAGCCGCTGCTCAAGAACTGCAATCCAGAAGGCCAGATTCTCCTTCCATGCAGGCCTCGGGTCCAATTCAAGGGCTATCCTGTAAAGTGCAGCAGCTTCTGCAATATACTTACCGCCACGCTCAAAAATACCGGCCAGGTTTTCCAAAGCCCGGAAGTTTGTTCGGTCGATCTCCAAGGCTCTCTTATAATCTTCAGACGCCTTTTCAAGCTGGTTTAGCATTTCATAGGCCATCCCTCTTGCCATGAAAACAGAACTGTCTGCCGGGTCAATTGTTATTGCCTTTGAATAAAGCTTGACAGCCTCGTGAAATCGATTTTCTGAATAGGCCTGTTCAGCAGCGGCTACAAGAGTAAATGACTGGTTTACCGGTTCAGTAGTATGGTCTGGGCTTTCCGGCAAATTAGACAGAGCATGGGCCTGGATCAGCAAGACCACAGAAACCAGAGCCGCACGGCAAGCAGAGGCCATAAATTCTTTTGCTGAGGCTTTCACGGCATCCGGTCCTCGAGAGAAACTATCGGTAGCTGCAACCCGGCTCGTATGATAACAAGTTCAGGGAGCGCCAGGTAGCTGGAAAATCAGACGACTTCTTAGCAGAAGTTTCGTGAAAAAGAAAGACGCTCTCTCGTGGTTCCCTGATTCAATGCCTGGGTTCCACTGTTGAAAAGGAAGTCCATGCAAGCAATCAGTCGTGTGGTGCTGATCGTCGGCCTGCTTCTCGCAACCTGCTCGCTGTGCTTTCAACTGCCGGCATTCAGTGTGGAACCATCCCAGGTACCAACCCCGAAGCATTCCGAATACCGCATTGCTTTACACTGTTCCAGGAATGTACTGCAACTGTGGCGACAAACGGAATTAGTTCGAGAGTATCCCATTGGAATAGGCAAAGGAGGATTGTTTAAGCAAAGGGGTGGAGACCACCGCACGCCTGTGGGAGACTACGAAATTTCGTGGATGGCATCCCGGTTGTCGGCGAAAGGCCACAAGATAATTGACTTGAGAAGTTGGTGTAAGGACAACAGTTTCTCGAAATCCATAACCGGCCCGAGGCTGGAGAAGCTCTGGAGTGATTCTTACGGCGGGGATGAAGCTGCAATCATGAGCATCAACTACCCCAACCTTAAAGACAAAGCGAGAGGCTTCACCGGTGACTGCATCCATATCCATTCAGATAAACACCTGATTAACGGTGCGCTCAGGAAATCATACGGATGCCTACACATGTTCCCAAAGGATGCGAAAGAACTATACGACATGGTGGATGTGGGGACGCCCGTGAAGATTCTTCCATGATCGGTCGGAATTAATGTGACAGGTTTTCTCTTATTGCTTCAGCCTGGAAATAGATTGTCAGGGGATCGATAAGTTCGTCGAGCTTTCCGTCCATGATGATTTCTAGCTTGTAGAGAGTCAAACCTATTCTATGATCGGTAATCCTATTCTGGGGGAAATTGTAAGTTCTGATACGTTCGGAGCGGTCTCCGGAGCCCACCTGGCTTTTTCGTTCCCTGCTTATCTCTGAACTGCGCTCCAACTCCATGCGGTCAAGTAGCCTGGCTTGAAGGATTTTAATGGCTTTAGCCTTGTTTTTGTGCTGAGACTTCTCGTCCTGGCAGGTAACTACAAGGTTGGTGGGGAGATGCGTCACTCTCACCGCAGAATCTGTGGTGTTGACACTCTGGCCACCTGGCCCGGAGGACCGATAAACGTCAATCTTGAGATCCTTAGGATCTATGGTGACTTCCAGGTCGTCAGCCTCGGGCAGTACGGCCACAGTAACGGCGGACGTGTGTATGCGGCCTTGAGATTCGGTTGTAGGCACTCGCTGGACGCGATGCACGCCTCTCTCATATTTGAGCCTTGAATAAGCGCCAAGTCCGTGAACTAAAGCAATTACTTCCTTAATGCCTCCGGCTGAACCAACCGACGTTGACATCATCTCTATCTGCCACCGCCTCGATTCTGCGTAACGACAGTAGGCCCTGAAAAGGGCTGCGGCGAACAGCGCTGCTTCCTCCCCTCCAGTGCCGGCCCTTATCTCCAGGAAAGTGTTCTTCGGGTCGTTGGGGTCCTTTGGTAAAAGGAGAAAGTTCAATTGGCTTTCCAGGGTAGTCTGCCGGTCTTTCACCGAAGACAGGTCCTCTTGAGCCAGGCCCACCAACTCCGGGTCGTCTCCGTCATTAACAATTCCCTCCAAATCTTCGATTTCCCGTATTGTCTCATTCAATGCGCGATAGGTTTTTATTATATCGTCAAGTTCTGATTGCTCTCTGGCAATTTTTTTTAGCCTATTAGGGTCGGAAATAACCTCCGGGCTCGCCATTTCGAGGTTGAGATCCTCGTAACGTTGGCTCAATTCTTCCAGTTTTGAAAATAATTGCATTGCAGGTAATCAGACCGTAGATCCAGTCCCGGCCCAACTCTCCTCTTTTTCAAGGGTTTTCTTGAGGGCTACCAAAGCTACTTCAATCTGGTCGTCGCTTGGTTCGCGTGTAGTCAATTTTTGCAGCCACAGCCCAGGGCGGAGCAACAGATTAAGCAGTGGATTGTTCAATTTTTCCCCCATTCGTATAATTTCGTAGGAAAAACCGGCAATGGGCAAGAGGAGGACTATTTTTACCAGGATGAACAATATGTTAGTCAAAATTTTATTGCCGAGGAGATCATGGGGAATCAGTGGGAAAACCCCTGTGAACAGAAAAATGCTGAAGACAAGGACCAACAGTATGAAAGCTGTGCCGCAACGCGCATGGAGAGTAGGATATTTTCTTGCGTTTTCTACCGTAAGCTCATCGCCATGTTCATATGCATGAATCGACTTATGCTCAGCGCCGTGGTATTGAAAAACGCGGCGGATTTCTTTGAGTAATGAGATGAGGATAATATACGCCACAAAAATACTGACCTTTATTACTCCATCAATGACATGGAACCAAACGCTGCGAACGCTTAAATCAGTTCCCAGTAGCGCTCCTATTCCCAAAGTAGCGAGATGGGGTATGACGACAAAGAGGAGCACGGCTCCACCCAGGGCAAGGGCTATGGTACCTCCCAAGGCCCATGGGCCGAGCTTTTCCTCTTCCTCTCCCAAGGCCTCCTGCGCAGAATATGTAAGAGCCTGAATTCCATTGAAGAGTGCCTCATACAGAACAATGCACCCTCTCAAAAGGGGTTTCTTCAAGATAGGCCACTTCTCCATGGGTGAGTACCAGCGGTCTTCCCTGATGGACAACTCACCATCGGGTCTGCGCACGACTACGGTGAATGTTCTGGGTGCCCGCATCATAATGCCTTCGATTACTGCCTGGCCGCCGACTTTTATTTGTTTGTTCTTATCGGACGTTTTTTTGTTGGTAAGCATAAAATTACACCAGTCCTCGGCTTTGAGAATTCGAGCCGGCGCCGAATGGGAACCTGGGCGATGGTTTTTCTAAGGCTTCGGCCTGTACGGTAATTGGACTATTTTGAGGCTTTTCTTTTTGAAGCATCCTGTTGTTTTTTTGCCCGAGCGGCCTTTTCAGCAACATCGGCCTTCTTTCCTGCCTTGGCTGGTTTTTTCCCGGTCGAAATGGGCATGTCCCCGTACTTTTTCATGAACCGTTCAACCCGTCCTGCACTGTCGATCAGTTTTTGTTTACCTGTAAAAAATGGATGGCAACCCGAGCAGATCTCGAGCTTATATTCCGGTTTTGTGGAGCGAGTCTGAATTTCGTTACCACAAGCGCACGCAAAAACCGACTCCTGAAACGTGGGATGTATCGCTTTTTTCATGTAATTTCCTCCATCAACAATCTAAACTATAAATAATATCACAAAATGCAACTGACCAAAAAGAAAAAATTTGAATACTCCTAGAGTGACAATTCGGTGAAAAGAACTTGAATCAGCAATTACTCGTTCATCTCAATAGCTGAGGGTTGTGGGATAATCAAACTGGTCCGTGATTTAAGGTCTATTTTGGATCATTTCTACAAAAATGCACAGCTATGAAAAAGTTATCTGTTCATTACATCGAGGAACTCCCTGTTGGAATCCGTTTGCATGATCTTGTCCAGGAGAAACTCCATAGCGTCTACCGAATTCATATCCGCGAGAAGTTTCCTGAGTAACCAGATCCTTTGAAGGTCCTGTTGGGTCAACAACAATTCCTCTTTTCTCGTGCCGGAACGATTAATATCTATACAAGGGAAGATCCTTCGTTCGAGCAGGCGCCTGTCCAGATGGATCTCCATGTTACCTGTTCCCTTGAATTCTTCGTAAATGACCTCGTCCATTTTGCTGCCTGTATCTACAAGGGCTGTGGCTATAATGGTCAGGCTGCCACCTTCTTCGATATTGCGCGCTGCTCCGAAAAAACGCTTCGGTCGATGCAGGGCATTTGAATCGACGCCACCGGAGAGTATTTTCCCGCTTGGTGGGACAACAGTGTTGTGGGCCCTGGCAAGGCGCGTGATGCTGTCCAGAAGTATAACGACGTCCCTTTTGTGCTCCACCAGCCGCTTGGCTTTTTCGATTACCATGTCAGCCACCTGGACATGCCTCTGAGCAGGTTCATCGAATGTTGACGAGATGACTTCCCCTCGGACGGACCGTTGCATATCGGTGACTTCCTCAGGTCTTTCGTCAATGAGCAAAACTATCAGGTAGACGTCCGGATGGTTCTGGGTAAGGCTGTTGGCAATCTGCTGGAGCAGGACTGTTTTGCCGGCCTTGGGCGGGGAGACTATCAGAGCCCGTTGTCCCTTTCCTATGGGCGTGAGCAGATCCATGATCCTCATGGAATACTGGGTGGAACTGATTTCGAGCTTCAGTTTCTCCTCGGGATAAAGGGGGGTGAGATTGTCAAAGAGGACTTTGTCCCTTATCATCTCAGGGTCTTCCCTGTTGATAGCCTCTACCTTGAGCAGAGCAAAATAGCGCTCTGTATCTTTAGGAGGACGAATATATCCGGAGATGGTATCCCCGGTTCTCATGTTAAATCTCCGGATCTGGCTTGGTGACACATAAATATCATCGGGTCCTGGTAGGTAGTTGTAGTCGGGGGCTCTTAAAAAGCCGAAACCATCGGGGAGGGTTTCCAGAACACCCTCACCCTTTATAGCGGCTTCTTTCTCAGTCTGTTGATGGGCCTGGAGAATGGCGAATATTAACTCTTGCTTACGCATGCTGCCTGCCCCTTCCACTGCGAGGGAATGGGCGATAGCCATGAGTTCGCTGACCTTTTTTTCTTTTAGTTCTGCAACGTCCATAAGGGCTCCTGAATATCTACAGCTTCAAATTGGGGTAAGGAAGTTTTCTTGAGGTGCTGTCTGAAGTTTTTATTTAGACGGGTCAACTAATAATACTGAACCAGTCCTGGTTCTTATATCCCCGACCCTCACGATCTTGTTCCTCGGATGGAATAGTTACTCCTGGAAAGGTAATCTGAATCGTGTCATCCTTTTTCTAATCAACCGGTGTAGGTCTGTCAAGTGTTTTATTTTGATTGTTTTATTTTCATTATTTTCTTGATTGTTTTTCAAGACCGCTCTTCGAGATTGATCATTATTTCACTCCGTCATAGAATACAGTCCATGAATCAACTCATTCTACCCCTTTTTGCACCGCCAATCTTCACCTTTGAGAACATAGTAGTTCACGAGGGCATCCAAAAGGCGGTGTCGGTCGTACAATCGATTTACAGCATTGGGGAGCGGCCGCTACCATCCCTTTTTCTGTTTGGTCCCCATGGAACCGGTAAGACACATATTCTCAAAGCATTAGCATCCAGGCTTGAGGAGCGTTCGGACCGAGGTATCCGCCCCGTGAAATTTATCTCTCCCATAGGAGACCCCCCTCTTTTTAAAGATCTGGAAAGACTCACGGCAGAGGAGGAAGTACCGACACAAGAGATTTCCGGTGCGGTAATAGATGACGTGCACTTTATTGACCGAGATAGTGCTGCAAATCTCTGGAATCTAGCCAACAAGCTGACCAGGTACGGCGCCCCCCTGATCATGGGGTCTCTCAACTCCCCAGAAGAGGTTTTCGC
>CAIXMD010000192.1 GCA_903920415.1 uncultured Desulfomonile sp. | reverse complement strand
CCTTCGGGCTCCTGGTAACCTGTCTCACGAGCAGATTCCCGAGGCCGAGAGAAGCGATTGTGGTGAATATAAGTGAAAAAGAGAGGATCAGGGAGTATTGCCCCAAACCTTCAACCCCGAGATACCTTGAAATTGCCAGAACCAGGAGGAAAGATAAGAATGGATTTACCGCATTTGGGACAAAAAGAGCCAACGTGTTTCTTATCAGGCTGTTCTTTGGTCCCATTTTCGGTCTGACTCCCGGTCTAGGGTTCAGGTCGCTCTCGAAGGCGAAATAGTTTGAATTGGGGATTAATTAAATCGGGCTGATGACCAGAAACATTTTGACCGGAGAGCCTGCATCGTAATTACTGATTGAGGCGACTCCGGTCAAATAAGCTGAGACAAATTCCAAAAGCTTTACATTCCAGTCCAGTCTTTCTTGTTGCCAAACGCAAGCCACAATATTGCTGTACTGACTGATACCAGAAACAAAATTTCCATATACCTCACCTCCGTAGGGTAAATTTACTCAACGACCACAAAAGCTGTCAATACAAATTATACGGGTAAATCGAAATAATTGAGTTTATTGAAAAACCTTTGATCTACAGACGGCCCCCCATAGCATGAGCATAACCCGTAAGTTCGGCATATCCCCTGCCGCGAACTGGTTTACCTTCTCGGTGTCCCTTTACCTCAACCGCGCCTTCCCAGTAAACTATTTGAGTCGACCGGCCAGTGGCAAGAATCTCTTGATCATCAATGAATGGTGAGATTTCCACGCTGATTTTTTTCTCAGGGATCTCAATCTTCCATCCGGATGGGTACACAGCCTTTGTATGTGGGCTGGTCCAAGTACCGGTAGCAACAATCTTGATTGGTTTTCCCGCCAAGTCGATCGGAGGACCTTCAGCGGGTACATAGGTGCCGAAAGGTCGCTCAAAAGTGCCGTCTTTCATTCTTAGATGAAAAACCATCACCTCAGTGCCGTCGTCCAACTGTAAACAGAACCAGTCCCATCCCGCCTGTTCTTCGAGCACTATACCGGAACCGAATTCATGGTCCATCCATGCCTGACCGGAAACCTTGTGAGCTTCACCGGCGAAGGTTAATGTACCCTCGGCGTTGAGCCTTGTAAACGAATAGTAATGCGACGCCTGTTCTGCAGCGTCTCCTTTGCGACTGTAGCCTGATTGTCCATGGAGAACCTTGTCCTTCTCCGGAATTAGGCGCAACTCCAAAGCATAGCCGTCTTTTTGTGACTTGATATGAATTTCCTGCCCCCGCCTTTCAGCAATCCAGTCTCTCACATGAACTCTCAGATCATCCGCGGCCCCGTTGGCAAGACCAGGACCTTCCCTGGAGAGAAGCTCCGTGTGGAAAAACCTCCGATTCGTGATATCCGTCAAGGCAAAATGCGCGGGATAAAGATCCCTCACCGCCCATGAAGAGTTCAGATTCGGCCGTTCTTCCACGAGACCACGTCGGAAAAAAGTTAGTTGAAAACCCCACTTGCGGTCTGCAGAATCCAAATTCCCCGTGAAGTACCACCATTCGGTTTGAAAATCTGAATGCTTTCCATGATCATGGGGAAAAAAGAGGACTCGCCCGGCCTCTGCAGTTTTGAACGGCCGATCTGCAATGGACAGGGGCAGGGCCGGTAACATCAGAAGGCTTAGGAGAATAACACCGGTTCGTATCAAAAGTATTCCTATTTTCATACTCTTAAGCAAGGCCAAGCCTTTTCAAGGAACTGCTCCTAAGGCCGTCTCGTCTCCTATGAGGACAATATTCCAATGTCCTGAAGCATGTTCTTGACCGCTTTATAGGCTGGCGCTTCTGATGAAATCTTGATCAGTGGTTCACCTCGTAGATCCAGTTCCACGAGCAAGTCATCGTACGGGATCAGGGCTTCCGGCGCATAAGGAAGCCGGGCTATCTCCTGCCTGGTAGTAGCGGATAAATCATCTTGTGTGCCTTGTACTCGACTTAGTACGAGATGCTTGTTATGGATTCGACCGCCCAGTTCGTCTATGAGTTCTGAGATTCGGCCGATAGTTCTAAGACTTCGAGGTGCTGGGTCCGATATGACAAAGAGGTGATCGACTTCTTCCTCCGTTCTCCTGGAGAGATGTTCCATTCCGGCCTCATTGTCCACTACCACAAACGAATAGTTGCTAGTCAGCTTGGCAATTACGTCACGAAGTATATTGTTGGCCATGCAGTAGCAACCGGGTCCCTCAGGCCTCCCCATGGAGAGAAAATCCAAATCTTTTGTCTCCTCAATGGATGCCTGGATTTGATACTCCATGAAACGGTCTTTCGTCATACCTCCCGGGATATCCTCACCGAGCTTCCTGGTATCTTCCCTGACGCACCCGACACTCCGGGGTTGCCTTATTCCAAGGACTTCGTGAAGATTAGAGTTTGAATCCGCGTCAATGGCCAGAATGGGTTTCTTCCCCTGTTCCACCAGTGCCTTGATAATGAGCGCGGCGATGGAGGTCTTCCCAACCCCCCCCTT
>CAIXMD010000191.1 GCA_903920415.1 uncultured Desulfomonile sp. | reverse complement strand
GGAAACGCCTACCGGTCCAGGACTCTGGTTCATGGATACCTCATCCGCGGCAGCAGAAGCCGTGACACTGTGGGCGGCGGCAGGATTCGTCTGCCACTTCTTCCCCACCGGTCAGGGAAATATCGTGGGGAACCCCGTGGAACCAGTCATTAAGCTTTGTGCCAACCCTCTCACCGTTTCTTCAATGTCTGAGCACATTGATTATGACTGTTCCGCAATACTCCGTGGCGAGATGTCCCTCGATGAATCCGGCGACAACCTGCTTGAATTAATGGTGAGAACCTGTAACGGTAGATTGACGGCCCAGGAGGTCCTGGGCCACGAGGAATATGTCATTACCAAGCTTTATAGGAGTGCCTGATTTTACTCTTGCAGACCCATGACGAGTCGAAATGCATTTCCCCAGGAGTGAATTATGCTTCTTCCAAGATTCCAGCTTTTGCAGCCGAAATCCATTGAACAGGCGACCGAGCTTCTCGGCAAACATGAAGCCGCTGCCAGAATAATGGCTGGAGGAACGGACGTTCTGCCTCGCATGAAGTACGGCCTGGAATCACCTAGCTATGTAATCGGCCTCAGTAACCTGCCTGTCTTTGAACCTGTGGATTCGGATGGATTTCTCTTATTGGACAGCCTCATGAGTCTAACGGATGTAGCAAGGTCTGAAATCATTCGGCAAAATGCCTTTGGGCTGGCAGAGGCCGCCTATGCCGTCGGTTCATACCAGATCCGAAATATGGGGACACTCGGCGGCAATCTGTGCCTTGAGACTCGCTGCATGTACTATAACCAGCAACACTCGTACCAGTTTGTGGAACCTTGCTTCAAGCGCAATGGAGATCGTTGTTATTTCATTCCCAAGGGAAAACAATGTTGGGCAGTCTTTGTGGCCGATACCGCTCCGGTCCTGTTTTCATTGGATGCTTCAGTAGAGGTCCTGTCAAATGGAAGCCCTAAGCGAATACCAATCGACGAGTTCTATACAGGGAACCCGCTGCATCCATGCACTCTCTCCCGACAAGATCTCCTGGTTGCCGTGAGAATACCAATAAACTCCGGATTGCGTGGAACCGCTTTTTCTAAGTTCACGATTCGTGGAGGGCTGGAATTTGCTGCTATTAACTTAGCCGTTGTTCTCGATGTCCAAGAGGACGGTTCAACTTGTTCGAATGCAAGAATAACTGTCGGAGCCGTCGCAGCTACGCCGATCCGATTGAAAAAGACTGAGTCCCTGCTTATAGGGCAGAAGCTCTCCGACGATCTATTCAATGATGCCGGCCGAACTGCCGCAGATGAAATCAGACCTATTCCGCATCACGGTTTTTCGGCATCTTACTTGAAAGCATGCTTGAGATCCCTTACTCGGGATGCTCTCACTTCAGCTTGCAGCCGGATTCCTCGACATTGAAAACTCTATCTCAAGGTCACGTGCTATGAAAACCATTATCGAGTTGAGAATCAATGACGAATTATTCGAGTTGATGGTCGAGCCTCAAACGACCCTGCTCGAAGTCTTACGCGACCATCTGGCCCTCACGGGTACAAAAGAGGCGTGCGGCAGTGGAGAATGCGGGGCATGCACGGTATTGATAAACGAAAAGCCGAAGCTGGCGTGCCTGCTCCTTGCAGCGCAATGCGTGAATAAGAAGATTACTACCATCGAGGGACTCGCCGACGGTGAGGGGCTAACTCCTGTACAGCAGGCATTCCTGGAAAAGGGGGCTGTGCAGTGCGGATTTTGCACGCCGGGGATGGTTCTTACGGTCACGGCGTTGCTTAATGAATGCCCCAATCCCACGAAACATGAGATAAAAAAGGCTCTGGAAGGCAATTTTTGCCGATGCACCGGCTACAACAAGATAGTGGAAGCGATTCATGAGGCAGCCGCGAGGCTCTCGACAGCCAGTCCGTCTGGGAGGTAAAGCATGAGCGAGCTTCTATATGTCGGGAAGCGGGTTATGCGCAAAGATGGTCCGCAAAAAGTCACCGGCAAAGCCATGTATACTGTAGACCTCCGCTTGCCTGGGATGCTGGTGGGGCGCATCCTCCGCAGCCCACACCCTTATGCGCGAATTTTGCATATCGATGCATCGCGGGCTGAGCGTGTCCTCGGTGTAAAGTCGGTGATCACCGGTTCTGACACCCTGGGGATCAAGCACGCTTTTGTAGAATCGGCTCGACGCTACCCTCCCGATCAGTTGGGTCTGGCCATCGACAAAGTGCGATTCATCGGCGAAGAAGTCGCAGCGGTAGCGGCCGTCGATCCATATGCAGCCGAGGAGGCGCTCGGTCTTATCCATGTGGACTATGAACCCTTACCTGCGGTGTTTGATCCAATCGAGGCCATGCACCCGGACGCTCCAGAAATCCATCCGACCCACCCTAAGGTGAGAGAGCCTTTCCATAACATTGGTGGAAAAACAGAATCCGAATGGGGAGATGTCGAGCGAGGATTCTCCCAATCCGACTACATTGCCGAAAACTGCTTCGAAAGCCAACTTCGCACTCACGGTTACTTGGAGTCCCAGGCGACGGTCGCCAGCTATGAACTCGGCGGGCAACTCAACGTTTGGACCTCGTCGCAAGGGGCTTTCATTAAGCGTGAAAAACTCGCACGAACATTGGGTTTGCCTCTTTCCGCCGTGCGGGTTCAGAAAGCATATGTTGGTGGGGCATTTGGAGGGAAAATAGACCTTTTTTCCCACGAGTACTGTGCGGCCCTGCTTTCGATGAAAACCTCTCGTCCCGTTAAGATCGTGGCTACACGCGAGGAGATCTTCACTGCGTATCGGCACTCCCAGCCTCTGAGAATTGAACTCAGAACCGGTGTGAAATCAGACGGAACTCTCATGGCGCAACAGCTAAGGGTCATCAACAACTGCGGGGCTTACCGGGGCAGCGGGATTGTGATTGTCTTTCTGGCGTGGGGTTTTGCTATGCTGCCGTACCGGGTGCAAAACCTCAAGTATGAAGGCTACGCCGTTTATACAAACAATCCGGTCCGAGCTCCTCAACGAGGTCATGGTGCGCCCAAGATGCGTTTTGCTATAGAATCGCAACTGGACATGATAGCTGAAGAACTGAAACTGGACCCTATTGAGATTCGTTTGAAGAATGCCCGGCAGCCGCATGAGCAATTACCCAATGGTGACAACGTTCACAATTGTGGACTGTCCGAGTGCATCCGCAAGGTGGCGGATCATACGCAATTCCTCACAAAATATGGGCACAGCAGAAAGGTGGCTGCCTCCAATGGTAGATTTCGCCGAGGTATCGGCATGGGTGTCAGCGCTTACTTCGGCGGCGCACTCATCTATCCGAACAGCTCTTCGGTAATCGTGAAAATGAACGACGACGGCACGGTAACCATGCTGACCGGAGCACTGGACATAGGCCAGGGCGCAGAGACAATCCTGAGCCAAATCGTGGCCGAAGAGCTAAGAGTACCAGTGGAAGAGATTCAGGTGATGGCCGGGGATACGGAGACAACTCCCGTAGACATTGGACAATGGATAAGCGGCGGAGCTTACGTGTCCGGAAACGCCGCGCGGGAGGCTGCCTCCAGGGTACGCGAGAAGTTGCTTGAGATTGCAGCCGAGGCGATGCAAGCGCGTAGCGAACACCTGGTGGTAGAAGACAAGAGCGTATACGTGAAAGGTTATCCGAGCCAAAGACTCAGTTATCAGGAACTGGTTGCTGCAAGCCTCCTCAAGAACCGTGGCGACCCGGTGATTGGTCAAGGGCACTGGCGGACCATGCGCGACGAACCAAACCCTCCGAGTTTGGCAACGACAAAGGGCCGTTGGAGCGAAAACTACGCATTCGACGCTCAGGTAGCCGAGGTGGAGGTCGATACGGAGACAGGTCTGGTTCGTTTACTAAGGGCGGTAACTGCACACGACTGTGGTTTTCCCATTAATCCCCTACTGGTGGAAGGCCAGATTGACGGACAGGTATCGATGGCCCTGGGTCATGCTTTCATGGAAGAGGTACTGATGAAGGAAGGGAGAACCCTCAACCCGAGTTGGCTGGACTATCATATGCCTTGCATTCACAATTTAGCTTTATCAGAGCACATTGACGTGATTACCGAAAGCTATGAGTCAGGCCGACCGTACCGGACAAAGGAAGTAGGGGAGGGTTATGTCTCGGGTATCCTCGCTGCGATTGGCAACGCCGTGTACGACGCCGTGGGAGTAAGGCTTTATTCCACCCCTTTTACCCCGGAAAAAATCCTCAAAGGACTGGCTAAGCAACTGAAACGATTGGATCCTGCTACCCGGGACTGACCACTTTGAGCACCATAGTTGCTCAAGAATGACCCGAACCCTGCAGTGAGCATTACCCAAAAAAATTATTGTCTCGCTCCATAAGCTCTCAGAAGATTCACCACTTCATGGCGGTCCCACCTAGAAGCCAGCCACAGTGCTGTCTGACCCTTCCCGTTCTTAACGTTGACATTCGCTCGTCTATCAAGAAGGACCTTTACCACCTCAAGGTCACCTCCCTGAGAAGCCAGCATCAAAGCCGTAAGCCCATCCGCGTTCTTAGCATTAATGTCCGCTCGTTTATCAAGAAGGACCTTTACCACCTCAAGATGACCTTCCCAAGAAGCCAGCATCAGTGCCGTAGCTCCATGTATTTCGTTTCTCGTGTTCACGCTCGCCCCTTTTTCAAGAAGAAGCTTTACCACCTCAAGATGACTTTCCCGAGAAGCCAACATCAAAGCCGTAGACCGCTCATTCTTGGCATTAACTTTCGCTCCTTTACTGAGAAGAACCTCCACCACTTCAAGATGACCTTTCTCAGAAGCCGCCATTAACGCGGTGCTGCCTTCCTCATTCTTGGCATTAACACTTGCTCCATTATTGAACAGACGGTTGACCTCGACCAAATTGCCTTGGGCGGCAGCGAGTATCAAAGCCATATTCTTGTCTTCTGCCTTAACGATGCTCGTGCCAGTTAGAAGGATAATGACAAAGCCAGTCACCAACGCTACAATCATTTTGGGCATTTGTAATCTCCTCAGAGTTGTTCACTGAAAAGTCGTTTTATTTGGGGATCAGCAATGTTCCGATGGAATTTTTTTACCGGTTGCCATTTTCAGTCCATTCATGTGGATACGGGCGCGGTAACCCCGAACATTGCCAGTACTTGAAATCATTTCTTTTCATAGCGCCTCGCAGTGTTTAACACGCGGCTTGTCGATGATGCCCACCATTTTGAATTTTTAAACATTAGTCATTCCCCACTCTGCATGATATTCATCAAGCTGAACAGATTAATTAATCTGCTGAGATTGCATACTAAATAACACATGCCTGGGAAATATGATTATTAGTGACATTGCGAATTTGCAGACAACTTTTCGAGGGTAAAGCCGAATGATATCAATAGGATAGTGGAGCGGGAAACGGGAGTTGAACCCGCGACTTCAACCTTGGCAAGGTTGCACTCTACCACTGAGTTATTCCCGCGCCTCAATAAACTATAGACAATGCGCTCGGCGAATGTCAACCCAATTTTTGCATCACGGGAGGGGCTTACCAATGAAATGACGACAGAATTGTCCAGTAAAACTCTTTCATGAGGAAGAGGCCAAAGATGAGAATCGCCTGATTATGTTTACAATTAAAAAGCCCCTTTCTGTTGAAAGGGGCCACTCGATAAGAGGACTGTGAAGATAACGATCAGGCTGAGGCCCTGCGAAGATTCCGTTTCTCCAATCTGCGGGCGATTTCAGAGATAGTTGCATAAGTGAGCCCGGTCCGGGCATGAATCTTATCAAGGCTTCGGACCATTATGCGGCCATCTTGGCCCATTTCTTTGATCAATAAGGTTTCTATTCGAGAAAGCTGCTCTAAATCTTTTTTGAAAGGCATGCAATCTCCTTTCGATGTATACATTCCTGCAATAAATTATGCAATTTTCATGCCTAATTGCGCATTCACCACACAAGATGATTTTATTGATAAAACAGTTCAATAATTCTACTGAACATCATAATTATGTAGTATTTTTTAGACACATGCGAAATTAATTAGCACAGGATCAATCACGCATAAGATCAATAGGGTCACCCGCCTCAACGTGGCCGCCCCTAATTACCTTCGCAAAGACTCCTTGCTCAGGCATGATACATTCCCCTACCTTGTGGTAAATTGCGCAGCGCGTATGGCATTCTTTGCCGATTTGAGTGATCTCCAGAACGATTGACTCCCCGATGAGGAGACGGTCCCCCACACGGACTGAACCGAGATCGAAATCGCGGGTCGTGAAGTTTTCCGCGAAGCTTCCTGAACTCACTTCCAGGCCTTTGGCCTTCATCGTTTCGATCTGTTCCCATGAGAGAAGGGACACTTGGCGATGCCAATCTCCTCCATGGGCATCCCCTTTAAGACCAAAGCCTTCCTCAAGGAATCCGGAATCTACGACGGATTTTGGAGTTCCCTTCTTGCGGCTTGTGCAAACTGCTATAATTTTACCCTTTATCACTCGATCATTTTGTGAACAACTGCTTGACATCATACTCATTCAGTCCTCTTCTTCAGTTCTTTTACCTGAAGCCTCAACTATCTTTTCCGAGATGTTGGCAGGAACCTCCTCGTAATGAGAGAATTCCATAGAAAAGAGGCCTCGTCCGGAGGTCAGTGAAGTAAGGTCCGAAGCGTACTTGAGCACCTCAGCCATAGGTACCTGTGCTTTAATTACTTGGCTGCTCCCTCTTGCGTCCATTCCACTGATTCGACCACGACGGGAATTAAGGTCGCCCATAACGTCACCCATGCAGTCCTCAGGTACGATAACCTCCATGTTCATGATAGGTTCCAGGAGCACGGGATTGGCTTGGAGTACCCCCTTCTTAAACCCCTTTGAGGCAGCTATTTTGAACGCCTGTTCCGACGAATCCACATCATGGTATTTCCCGTCGAAAACGGTGACTCTGACGTCGATGACAGGGAATCCGGCCAGAGAACCTCCTGACATGGACTCCGCAATCCCTTTCTCAACAGCAGGGATATACTGCCTTGGAATGACTCCTCCAACTATCTTGTCCACAAACTCGAACCCTGTGCCTCTAGGCAATGGTTCCAAATCCAACCAAGCCACGGCGAATTGACCGCGTCCACCTGTTTGTTTCTTCAGCTTACCTTCTACTTTGGCTTTACCCTTTATAGTTTCTTTATAAGGCACTTTGGGAGTCTTGAGGTTCACATCCACCCCGAATTTTCTTTTAAGCTTATCCACTGTGACCTCGATGTGGACCTGCCCCATGCCTGATATGAGAAACTCGTTGGTCTGCTGGTCACGAGTCACACTCAGAGTCGGATCCTCCTCTGCGAGTCGAGCCAGGCTCTGAGTGATTTTATCTTCGTCGCCTTTTGCTTTGGGCTCTATTGCAAATGATATGACTGCCTGAGGTAAAGCGACCGGCTGAATCACCATGGGATTTTTTTCATCGCAGAGGGTATCACCGGTTAGAGTTTCCTTCAGTTTGGCTACAGCCACTATGTCACCTGCTTGACACGACTCCACAGACTTCTGATGCTTGCCCTGCATGGCGAGTATCTGACCGAATCGCTCCTTGGAACTGCGGGATGAGTTTAAGAAATTAGAGTCGGGAGTCAGTTTCCCTGAAAAAATGCGGAATATGGAAAGTCGACCTGCATAGGGGTCGGCGAGAGTCTTAAAAATGTAAGCGCAAAAGGGCCCGTCCGGAGAAGGGGGCCTTGTCTGTTCGTCTCCTGAAGGAGCGACCCCGGTAATCGGAGGCATATCTGCAGGCGAAGGGCAAGCGTCGGTAATGAGGTCCAGGATCGGCTGAACTCCTCTGTTGGCCGTACCGGAACACGCCACGACCGGAATAAAAACCCGGTTAAGAATGCCCCGTCGAAGCGCGTGCGCCAAATCTTCGGTTCCAAGTTCCTCTCCCTCGAGATATCGTTCCATAAGACCGTCATCAACCTCGGCTAAATCCTCTATTAGAACTTCGCGTCTGGAATTTGCTTCTTCTTTAATGTCCCCTGGTATTTCCGCCTTAGAGATGTTCCTGCCGTCACCGTCAAAAAGGAGGGCTTTCATTGAGAGCAGGTCTACCACACCGGTAAAGTTGCCCTCTCTGCCAATTGGTACCTGCAAAACAAGAGGCTTAACTTTCAGGATCTCCTTGACGTCGTTTATGACCTTGCCGAAATCGGCCCTTTCTCGGTCCATCTTGGTTACAACCAGCACCCTGGGGAGGCCCGCTGCTTCGATGCCTGCCCAAACCTTTTCCGTGAGGGGTTTTATGGAATCCACCGCATCCACGACCAAGACGGCTATATCTACGGCCCTAAGGGCGGCTGTCACTTCCGCTGCGAAATTGGGATCCCCCGGGGTGTCGAGTATGGTAATTTTTTTCTTTTTCCATTCAACGGTAAACAGCCCGGTGCTAATGGAAATAGCCCTCTTCACCTCTTCCGGGTCAAAATCAAAGTTTGAGGTCCCGTCCGTTACCTTTCCCAAACGGTCGACTCCTCCTGCATTGAAAAGAATGGCCTCGCAGAAGGTCGTTTTACCCGATCCTGCATGGGAAACGACCGCCACATTACGTACGTCTTCAGTTTTATGCTGCTTCATTGACACCCCTGGGGAAGCAGGGCAATCGGGAAATTTTTGTGCCCTACTCAGTATTCATAAAAGTGTTTAATAAAACACCATTGGGGGCCTTGGGTCAAGCGCTAAAACTTGATCACCCGATGATTTTGAATGGAAGCTGAGGAATAGGGTCGAGCCTGGCTCTGCTGGTGCTGAGAATCCTGAAATTATGAGCCGATATTGTTGTAAATTGCGCAGACTCAATCCTGAACGTAGGCTGCTCCAGTTCCGGTTGCTCACCAATGAAGTAACTCCATGGTCACGTCAAAGACCCGTTGGTGAGTGATCTCATGGAGGCAGCGGTGATCGCCACAAGACCTTTTCCGGCACGCAAGGCAATCGAGCCCATCATGTCGAATTACTATATGGCCTTCTCCATATGGGCCTACCTTGGCAGGATCGGTCGGACCGAAAATCGCCACCACCGGAGTTCCGGCAAAGGCAGCGATATGCATGGGGCCGGAATCCACTCCCACGTAGACGTCCGATGCTTCGATCAAAGCTGTAGATTCAGCTAGAGTAAGCTTTCCTGCAGCCACCACGGCATGTTTTTTCGTGCGCTCAGTGATTGAACGGATGTAAGGTACATCAACGGTACTGCCTGCGAAAACCACTTGAACCCGCCCATGATTCGCAAAAAGGTCTGCCAGTTCGGCCCATGCTTCGACCGTCCAAAGCTTGCTTTTCCACCTGGCAGCAGGATTCGCATAAACTATCCGATCTTGGCCCCCTATACCCTCCTCAGCAAGAAATGAACGGACCCTTTCGCGAGATGTCACACTCGTGATGAGTCGAAAATCCTTGGGATTTTGTGGGCACTCAAGATATTCTGCAAAAACGAGATTTCTGTCTACTGCATGCTTTTTTTCAGAGGAAACATTTATGAGACGATTCTGGAAAAAGGTATTGAACTCCTTGGCTTCAGAAAAGCCAATCTTGATGCCGTTTGGATTGGTCATACCCAGGAGCCCGCTCCTGAACGACGCGTGAAGGTCCAGGACCACATCATAGGGACGGTTCCTGAATTCAGCCCGTAAACGGGTGAGGGCCCGAAAAGTTGCTATAGAAGCCTTAAAAAAAGCCGCCCGAGAGGCCATGGGGTCGCTTGTGGATGGGATAGATACAGGTATTATCTCGTCGATGGCCGGGTCGCTTTCAAGGATACCGGCGAAAGTCTCCTGGATTATCCAGCCGATATGGCAAGACGGTGCCGTGCGTTTGACAGCATGAACCAAAGGCAACGTGTGAACCACGTCTCCAAGAGAGCTAGGCTTAACTATGAGAATCCTTTTTCCGGAAAGGTTCATAAAATAAATTATTCGCCAAGGCGCAATTCGGAATTCGAAAACTTTCTATGCTTTAGGTCTCTCTTTTCAGAATTCTATCATCGCCTGTCTCGTCTCTGTCTGGGAGGCCTTCTTTCCCGACTACCGTCCTGTTCAGGGGGTCTCCTTGGCCGAGGCGGTCTCTTGATATCCTCCAGTGCTACCCCCAAGGGCCCGCTAGAAACCACGGAAGTGGTTATCTCACCGTTGTTGAGTACGCTGAGGGTGACCTGTCCGGCTCGAGAGTAATCTTCAACAAGTTTCTTAAAGCCACTCACCCTAAACCCAGTTTCTCCAGCATATTCGATAATGACATCCCCGGTTACGATGCCTGCCTTATCTGCAATGCCTCCTTTCTGGATCTCGACCACCTTGACGCCAGGCGAGGTTTCGAGTTCCTCCAGCCGACCCAGTATGAGCTTTGCACTCTGCGTATCACCGATTTTCCTAAATTCTGCAAGGGATTGGGTGTAGAGTTCCTTACTCTTGTAGGTACGGTTCTGTTCCGCGTAGACGCCTGCAAGAGTTGCCTTGACGCGGGCTACCCACATAGGATCTTCCCTTTGCTCATAGATTTTTAAAGCTTTCTCCAAGTCCTCCGTCGCAGTATCCCACTGCTGCTGCTGTGCTGCAAACATTGCCTGGCGGAACAGGCGCATTCCATCCTCTTCAGTGGGAGGAAAGGCTGTACCTGCAGACGGGGCCTTTGTTACACCACCGTCACCTCGTGCAGTTTTTGAGGCCGATGACGCGGTCTCATCTTCCTTTTCTTCCATGACGACGCGAAATCCCAAATTCCAAAAACTCATTTCCGGACCGGAGAATCCGCGGAACGCGCATCTAGCGTCACACGGGCTTGCAAACCAATTGCCGCCCTTATTTACCCTGGAATTTCCAGTGTTCGGCCCCTTTGGGTCTTCTAACGGCGATCCTTCGTAGTAATTTCTGTCATATCGGTCTTCTACCCATTCCATGACGTTGCCCGCCATATCATGGAGGCCGTACGCGTTTGGGGGATAGCTTCCAACGGGCGCTACGAATTCGTACCCGTCATCTACGGTCGTGAGACTCTCGGGGAGTTTAGGATTGCCGTCACCGAAATTGATGTCACGATCCCCAGGGAGGCGGTTTCCCCATGGATACCTCGCCCAGGCGGCTCCGCCGCGGCAAGCCATCTCCCATTCAGCCTCCGTAGGCAGGCGGTAGGTTCTTTTTTCTTTCTGACTGAGCCATTTGCAAAACGCCTTGGCATCATTCCACGAGACAAAGACCACCGGCTGGTCGTCTGCGATCTTCCATGGGACCGAACCCCATTTCATGCCCTTCTGCGGAACCCATCGCGCCTCCTTGTTGCTCCATATCATTCCTCCATCGCCCTTTTCCGCGTCGGTCTTGAACTGGGTGTCCTGAACGAATTGCCGAAACTGCCCCACGGTTACTTCCGTCTCACCCATGTAGAATGGGCGCGTTATACGGACAGGGTGCACCGGTAGCTCATCCTCAAACCACTGTTTGTGGCCTTCTCTCCATGTTTTCTTAAAAGTGAGCCGTACCCAGTCCATTTCCTGTTTCAGGCTCCCCATCATGTAATCACCAGCTGGGATGCGAACCATTTTCATGCCAAGCGAGTTGGTGACGACTATTTTTTGAGGCACATTATCCAGGAGTGCCTTGAGTCCTTGCCAAGCTTTTAGGCAGTGCGAACACTCCCGTACGTTTTCATCACCGGCTTCGCATTCCCGAATGGCTTGCCGTACGATTTCCGCGGCACGGGTACTGTCGCCTCGTGCAGCTACCTCGGCAGCACTCCGTATTTTTTCAGAGCAAGTCACGGACTCGGACTGTCGGACCGGTTCCTGAGGAAGAATTTCACTTGCATCTGCTAAGAATCTCAATGAGTTCAACTGGAAAACAGAATTATCGCCGGCGAGTGATGGAGGACCAAGGGAAGTCACGGACTGAGAAGTGCCGGGATCAAGATCTGAAATCATTAGTTGATGTTTACTTGTAATTTCAGCAAATGCAGTGATTTCCAAAATGCCGATTATAATAATTGTTACATAACAAATCGTAAGCAGTGATTTTTTATTTGACGTTACGCGGCTGAATCGGGTAGCGTCAAAGATAAAACCGGCTCTCAGAGCAAATTTCAGTAGCGGATTGGTGCTAAGTCTCATTTTCAAAAAATCCTTGACAAAAATGCGAATACAAGGGAATCCTACCAGAGCACAGGGATGAGTCAAGGCCCTTTTTGGGCAGTGTCGGAAGGCCTGACAAATACAGAAGGGCTGTCCTTGTAGAAAAACATTGACAACTGATTCCAGTCGTGATAGCGATGAGAACAATCTGCGTAACATTAAAGCGGGTATAACTGTTTTCGATTTGGAGAACAGAAAACGCTATTTATTCCATGAGGAGGTAAGGAGTTCAATGAGAAGATTTGCATTGACGCTATTAGTTGTCGGTATGGTCATGATGCTCGCATCCTTTGCAAT
>CAIXMD010000190.1 GCA_903920415.1 uncultured Desulfomonile sp. | reverse complement strand
GTAATCAGGCAGCTCGGGAAAGTGGCTCACTCTACATTGCTGGGCCTCGCCGGAGTACCGTCCATAGAACTGGCTGAAAAGCTTGTCAAGATTACCCCGACGGGTCTTGAAAGAGTTTTTTATTCCGATTCAGGATCCACAGCAGTTGAAGTTGCCCTGAAAATTGCTTTCCAGTACTGGCGGAACCTGGGGTTTGAGAAGAAGAGACTTTTTGCCTCGCTTTCTGAAGCCTATCACGGAGACACTATCGGATCGGTTAGTCTCGGAGGTATCGACCTCTTCCACTCAATTTTTCATCCACTTCTTTTTCGCACTCTTTCCATTCCCACCCCATTTCCCTACCATTACCCGGATCTAAGTCCTGAAGAATGTCGAGACATGTCTCTTGGATACCTCCAGGCCATGGCCAAAGAACGGGGTGATGAGATTGCGGCAGTAATCGTGGAACCCCTGGTTCAGGGCGCTGCCGGTATGATCGTTCACCCTAAAGGGTTTTTGAAAGGTATCGAGACAATTTGTCGTGAACATGAGATGCTTCTTATTTGCGATGAAGTAGCCACGGGGTTTGGTAGGACGGGCAAGATGTTTGCTTGCGAGCATGAAGACGTTCGCCCTGATATAATGTGTCTGGCAAAAGGACTTTCCGGCGGTTACCTTCCACTGGCCGCAACGATTGTTACAAACCGGATATACCAGGCCTTCCTGGGCGAATACACCGAGTATAGGACATTTTTCCACGGCCATAGCTACACCGGAAATGCTTTGGCTTGTGCAGCGGCCTGTGCATGCCTGGATATCTTCTCGGAAGATGCAGTCCTTGAGGCGTCCCAATCAAAGATAGCATTGCTGTCACAGAGGCTTGCTGAAGATATCGGTCCTTTACCCCATGTAGGTGAGATCAGGCAATGCGGTTTTATGATAGGAATTGAGCTTGTTATGGATCGTGCCAAGCGTTCTGCTTACCCGCCGGAGTTGCGTATGGGTGCGCGTGTGACACAAGATGTTCGCATGAAAGGAGTCATTTTGCGTCCTCTGGGAGACGTGATAGTGCTTATGCCTCCCCTGTCCATAACCCCGGATGAGATACGGAGCCTTGTCTCGGCCACTGCCCTTTCCATAACCGAGATTTGTCATTCACATTAAGGAGCCGGCTCTTTGCCTGGAAGCTATAGACAGAAGGGGCTCTTCATAGCCGGAACAGATACAGGCGTCGGCAAGACCATCCTTGCCGCCGGACTGGTACGGCTTGCACGGCACAAGGGCCTGCGGAGCCTCGGGGTTAAACCTGTTGAAACCGGATGTGCTTATAGGTCGGGGGAGCTTTATCCGGAGGACGGCGTTTTTCTACGAGACGCATCGGAGAAAGATCTAAGTTTGGATGAGTGCGTTCCTTATCGATTTTCTCTTCCGGCCTCTCCTGCTCGTGCAGCTACCATGGTAGGAACTCGTCTCTGCCTCGGTGACTTAGTAGAACACGTGTTTGCATTGGCTGAAAGTGCCGATGTAATTGTTGTCGAAGGAGCCGGCGGTCTTCTGGTCCCTATCCAGGACAACCTGATGATGATCGATTTAATCCAGCGTCTCGGCTACCCAACGATACTCGTGGCTCGGACAAGACTCGGAACCGTTAACCACACTTTGCTAAGCGTTCAAGCTCTTGAACAAAGAGAATTGGAAATAACAGGGATCGTGTTGTCTTCTTCAGAAGGTCAGGGTGGTGTGGAAGAACAATTCACTCCCAGTGACATAACTCGGTTGGTCGGGAACATTCCGGTTGCCGTGCTCCGGTATCTGGAGCCTGAAGTAAGGAGTGATCCTTACAAGATCGCAATGGATATAGAAAAAACCTTTCCAGGGGAGATCCTGGATCGGTGGCTTGGTATTTAGT
>CAIXMD010000189.1 GCA_903920415.1 uncultured Desulfomonile sp. | reverse complement strand
CTTCCAATATACCTTCATTGTGAGATATAATCAACGATGAAAATGTTGATCCAGTTGCGGGGTCATCTTTTGGCAGCCAATGAGCTAAAGTCGTTTGGAGCTTTCTGTTGACAATCCTTTTGAGCACGTTAGAATTCCTTCTGACTAATGTGAAAGTCTTTTCTGTAAATACAGCGTAACTTCTTACGGAAAAAAAGGAATAGCCGATGAACGAAAAGCAGTACCTGATTGACGATTTCAGCAT
Source organism: uncultured Desulfomonile sp. (assembly GCA_903920415.1). Classification (GTDB taxonomy): domain Bacteria; phylum Desulfobacterota; class Desulfomonilia; order Desulfomonilales; family Desulfomonilaceae; genus CAIXMD01. Next base: position 15,426 of record CAIXMD010000189.1, on the reverse strand, counting down.
TCAAGAGAGCTGGAGGATTTTTAGAATAATTTCAGAGTTTGTGGATGGTTTCGAGACTCTGGCGGATATTTATCCGGCCGTTACGGTATTCGGTTCGTCAAGAGTGACTGAGAATGATCATGTTTACGAAATGGGGCGTGAACTGGGCCGCCATTTGGCCGAAGCCGGTTTTTCTGTTGTGACTGGTGGTGGACCTGGCGCCATGGAAGCAGCTAATCGCGGTGCTTTTGATGCACATGGCAAGTCAGTGGGTCTGTGTATAGAATTACCGAGAGAACAGGCAGCGAATCCATATACGAATTTGAAGCTTTCTTTCAGATACTTTTTTATTCGAAAGGTCATGTTTGTAAAGTACGCCGTGGCCTATGTCATACTTCCCGGAGGCTTTGGCACATTGGATGAGCTTTTCGAGGCACTCACACTGATTCAGACGAGCCGCATAAAGCCTTTTCCTGTTATCATGCTCGGAAAAGCTTACTGGAGAGACCTTCTTTCTTGGCTACGAAAAACTCTCGTTGAGAAATCCGGTACGATAAGCCTCGAAGACCTGGATCTGATTCAGGTCATGGACGATCCTGCGGCTGCAGTTGCTGCCATAAAGAAAATTGTAATAGTATAAAAACGCTCCACAACCTTAAGAGCTAATCTCGCGTGAAAAGACCCGAAATAGACATAATCGTTGTTGGTGCTGGGCATGCAGGATGCGAGGCAGCCCTGGCCTGTGCGCGGATGGGATTATCCGTATGGCTTTACACATTGAGTGCGGACACTATTGGTTTGATGCCATGTAATCCTTCTATCGGCGGGCTGGGCAAGGGACATTTGGTCAGAGAGATTGATGCTCTCGGCGGTGAGATGGGACGGGCAGCCGACGCGTCCTGCATCCAGTACAAAATCCTGGGAACCAGTAAAGGACCTGCAGTTCAGGGTTCCAGGATGCAGTGCGACCGTCTGGAATACTCGCTTGCCATGAAGTCGGCCGTCGAGAAGGAACCCAACCTTCTCGTGCGCCAGGAGATGGTGGACAGTCTGCTCATCAAGGAAAGGGTTTGTCTGGGGATTCGTGAGCGGTCCGGATATGAGGTAAGTTCGCAGGCTGTGGTGCTTGCCACCGGCACTTTTTTGGATGGGGTCATTCACGTGGGCCAGGTCTCATACGGCGCAGGACGCGCCGGTGAATTCCCTGCTCAGGGTCTGGCTTCGCAGCTCAAGAGACTCGGCCTTCCGTGGGGTCGCTTCAAGACGGGAACCCCTCCTCGTGTCAAAGGGGCAACGGTAAATTTTGCCCTCATGACCGAGGATCCTGGAGATGACTTCATTCGACCCTTTTCCCTTAGGACCTCCAGAGTCTCTCGCCCCGTTCGATCCTGTTTCAGGACTTATACCTCCAAGCTGACCCACGATATCGTGCGGGGCAACCTGTTGAGGTCACCACTGTATTCAGGGACCATAAAGGGAACTCCTGCACGGTATTGCCCGTCACTGGAGGATAAGGTCGCAAGGTTCCCTGACAGGGAGAGACATCCCGTGGTAGCGGAACCAGAGGGACTTCACACATCTGAACTTTATTTGAAAGGTTTGGGAAATTCTCTTCCACCTGAGGTACAAACGGAGTTGCTCAGGTCTGTTCCAGGTTTGGAAGAAGCGGAAATAGTTCGTCCGGCCTACGCAATTGAGTATGATTTCATACACCCCACCAACCTGAGACTTACCCTGGAAAGCAGAACAATTGCAAGGCTGTATCTTGCCGGTCAGATCAATGGTACATCAGGATACGAGGAAGCGGGGGCCCAAGGGCTCTTGGCCGGAATCAATGCGGCTTTGGCAATAATGGGGAAGGGGCCTTTCATTTTGGACAGATCCGAAGCCTATATAGGTGTAATGGTGGATGATCTGGTCACGCGGGGAGTGAGTGAGCCCTATCGAATGTTTACTTCCAGAGCCGAGTATCGGCTACTATTACGAGAAGATAACGCAGCGGAAAGGCTATTGCGAAAAGGGCAAGCGCTGGGCCTCGTCCCGAGTCACCTTGTAGATGAGTTGGAAACAAAGCTCAGAATGTTGGAAAATAATTTACGGCTGCTTGAAGGAATTCGCGTGAAGCCCACCGCAAAAGTGAATGACTTGATTCGCTCTCGGGGCGGTAGGGAAATTATTGAGGCAATGAGCGGAATTAGGCTTCTCAAGAGGCCTGAGATCAGCGTAGAAGACTTGGTTCATCTAGGAATTCTTGACTCTGGTCTGGATGCTGAATTACGCTCGCAAATCGAGATCCGCCTGAAATACGAGGGGTACATAGATAGACAGATCAGGGAGGCCAACCAGTTTCAAAAAATGGAAAAGGCCATTATCCCTGAAGATATAGATTATGACAGGGTGCAAGGTCTTTCCAGGGAGTTGAGAGAGAGGCTCAAATCTGTCAGGCCCCACTCCTTGGGACAGGTTTCAAGGATTCCAGGTATTACACCGGCAGCGTTGAGCGCGCTCATGGTGCGCATGAGGGCCGGATGAAGAACCTTCTGCTTCCCAAAGGAGAGACATCCCACTGGATGTCCCCCCCGCTGGATAAATGACACGTAATTCACGGAGAGCAGCAAACCCGGGCATTCTGAGATTTTTTTTTAGCCGGACCACGATCTATTCCGGTATCAGTCCTTTAGCCCCTTCAACTTTTGCGCCTTCCAGGTTTACATTCTTGAGGTTTGCACCGAGGAAATCCGCCTCGTTCAGGTCCGCTCCGTTCAGGTTTGCACCACTCAGGTCTGCATTGTTGCAGTTAGCTAGGCAAAGATTGACCCCACTCAGGTTCGCGCCGCTGAGGTTTGCCATAGAAAGATTGGCTCTGCTGAGATCCGCGCCCGTCAGGTTAGCTGTTTTGAAGTTAGCTGCGCTGAGATCAGTTTTAGACAAGTCTGCGTCACGCAGGTCTGCTTCGCTCAAGTCTGCCCTGCTCAAGTCTGCGCTATACAGGTTTGCGCCACAGATATTTGCTTCACGAAGGTTTGCACCGCAGATGTTTGCTCCAGAGAGGTCTGCCCCTTTGAGAGAAACGCCCTTCATGTTTGCCCTGTAAAGGAAAGTTCCACGAAGTTTTGCGCCACTAAGGTCTGCCCCGCTGAGCGTTGCTTTTAAGAGATTGGCCCCACTGAGATCCGCTTTACCCAATTTGGCACCGGTCAGGTCGGCACCTCGGAGGTCACTGCCCCTGAGTTTAACCCCGCCGAGATCAGCTCCGCTGAGATCCGCGCCGCTGAGGTCTGCCCCGCTTAATTTCGCGCTGTTCAGTTCTGCTCCACTTAGTTTTGCCCCGCTGATGTCGGATCTTCGCAGATTCGTACCCATAAGCTTGCATTCGGTGAAGTTGACCTCGACGAGCTTCGCACCGCTGACATCAGCGTCTCGAAGGTCTGCCCCGGTAAGGTCTGCCTCGCTCAGATCCGCTCCGCTGAGGTCTCCTTTGCTGAGATTGGATTCCCTCAGGTTCACCCGTAAGAGTTTTGCCCCGCTGAGGTCAGCCCCGCTGAGATCCGATCCGCTGAAGTTGGCTCCTCGGAGTCTGGCACGGCTCATGTCGGCATCCACGAGTCTTGCACCGCTGACATCGGCGCGTCTGAGTCTGGCGGCCCTGAGTTTTGCCCCGCTTAGCTCAGCGCCGTTGAAGTTCACTCCTCGAAGATCGGATCCTCTAAGATCCGCTTCACTGAGATCGGCCTTTGTGAAGTCGGCTTCTCTGAGGTCGGCTCTTCTGAGGTCAGCCTTCTTGAGATTTGCACCGCTGAAGTCAGCTCGCTGACCGTCTTCTTCCTTATCCAGCCATTTCTTGTGAAGTTGTAAAGCTTTTTGAATTTCATCATGCGTCATTACGCACCTCATGCAATGGAAATTTGAGTTTTTGTCGGTTCATAGAAGAATCAAGTTGATTCTGAGAGTAGATGTACTGATCCTTCTATATCCCAGGCCAACACTAAAAAAATTTTCTCTCAAAACCTGGGCCGACTAAAGTGCATTCAGAAAGGAGATAGGTTTCCAAGGCCTCAGTATCAGGATAGCACGGCCCGAATAAACCCGAAACTGCAATAAACAAGACTATTCAGACAGCAATGCCCGCAGTTCCTTGTTGAATTCCGGTATCACTTTAAATAGGTCGCCCACGATACCGTAATCGGCTTTGGTGAAAATCGGTGCCTCAGTATCCTTATTTATCGCCACAATGACTTTTGATGATCCCATACCAGCCAGATGTTGGATCGAACCTGAAATTCCACAAGCTACGTAAAGATTTGGAGTTACGGTTTTTCCCGTCTGTCCAACCTGATCGATATGTTTCCTCCATCCCGCGTCCACCGCTGCCCTGGAAGCCCCTACAGTAGCAGTAGTGCCGAATATGGAAGCCATCTCCTCGAGAAGAGAATAGTCCGGACTTCCCATACCTCGGCCTCCCGAAACGATTATATCCGCCTCAGTAAGGTCCACCTTGCCGCTCGTATCGAGATTGAGTTCCTTCGTCGTGTATGTTGATCGCCCCTTATCCGGAGTAAATGCCACTATTTCTACATTGCCCGCTTTAGGGTTTTCCCTTGTTTCCAGTACGTTAGGTCTCGCGGAGGCAATCTGAGAGGATGCTGTGCTTACCCATTTAGAAGAACATTTTCCAGCATAAATAGGTCGTTTTCCTACCAAAGTACGGCCATCCAGTTCGAAAGAGACGCAGTCTGCAATGCTTGCAACACCGAGCTTTGCTGCTGTTCTTGGGGCAAGATCTTTGCCTTGCATCGAATGGCTAATAAGAAGTATTTCCGGTTTTTTTTCGTCTACCACATATGCCAGAGCTTGAGCGTAAAACTCCGAATTATAGATCTCTAGGTCGGAATCTTCGATCACGAAAACGGTGTCCACACCGTATTTAGCCAATTCTGGAGCAAACTGGGCAGACTGGGGGCCAATCAATACGGCTCCCAAGTCGCCTCCGAGTTCGTCTGCCAACCTACGACCCTCACTGGCCAATTCATAGGCTGTTTTCTTAATTTTTCCGCCTTTTATTTCTCCGTATATCATCACCTTAGACATCTGAAATTCACCTCCATAGTTTGAACCTTTTTTTTCGAGTGGGAGCCGCTCAGATTGCTTTGGCCTCTGACCGAAGCGCATTCACAACTATTTTTGCGGCTTCAGCGGGTTCCATATCCTCGTATTTCTTTCCCGCCTGCCTTTCCATAGGCATAGTGAACTGCCGGCACTGCAACTTCGGTTCGGTATCGACACCTAGCTCGGCGGCATTCTTCTTTTCTATAGGTTTCTTCTTGGCTTTCATGATCCCGGGAAGGGAGGCGTACCTCGGTTCATTAAGTCCTTTCTGAGAAGTCAGCACGCAGGGGAGGGCAACTTCGACAACTTCTTTCCCGCCTTCTACATCCCTCTCAACTACGGCAGTTTTCTTGTCCTCCGCCACTTCCACTTTAGTCACCAGTGTTACCTGGGGAATTTTCATGAATTCAGCCAACATTGCCCCAGTTTCTCCAAAATCGTCGTCGATTGCACGGTGACCACAGAAAATAATGTCGTATTCGCTCTGGCCTGCAGCAGCGGCTAGCGCTTGAGCGATCACGTATGGATCGGCCTGATTGAGCGAGTCATCGTTAACGTGAATTCCACGATCCGCCCCCATTGCCAGCGCGGTTCTAATGGCTTCGGTTGCGCGGTCCGGACCTATGCTTAGAATAACTACCTCGCCTGACTTGAATTTTTCTTTCAGACGGAGGGCCTCTTCTACGCTGAATTCATCATAGGGGTTGATGACGTACTTTATGCCGTCGGTTACGATGCCAGTCCCTTCAGAATTCACTTTAATTTGTGTTTCTGAGTCGGGCACTTGTTTTAGACATACCAGTGATTTCACGGGTCATCCTCCTTGCGATTGAATAGCCTAGATTCTCATTTCGTGTAAATTTGATCCTGCTTTGGACTCGTGGACAGACTCAAATTTAGATTTTCCCAGTCAAGATCTTCGACATTGTCATCGGACCCCTTGCCCATGAAATTTGATTAAAATGGATAAAGAGTCTGATACCAACTACTGAAAAAACCTTTAAAGTGTAGTAGGGGCTTTAAGAGGAGTCAAGGAAAATAAAGTCTGTACGGATCGGAGCTTCAGGAGTCTACAAGCACCGACCTCGGTCCGGAGGTTCACGTATTGAATCTATCACTGCAGGAAAAGGCTACTTATGCTCGGCCTTGCGTTCCATCTCCAGAATCTCTTCACTCAAACGTTTACGACGGGAGTCATAGTCTTCAAGCTTGAGAGCCATTCGATACCATCTGAGGGCGGTCAAGGGTTCTCCTTTCTGTCTGTAAATGTATCCAAGATGTCTTATTGCCATGAGGTGATTTGGTTCATGGGCTATGATCGCGCTTAGGTCTTTAATGGCTTCATCATAGCGACCGATCTGTTCCAGTATATACGCACGATTTTCCAAGGCTTTGATGTTAAGAGGATTAATTTCGATAATTTTGGTGAGGTCCTCCAGAGCTTTCTCGTGTTCGCCCGTGTCGAAAAACAAGGCTGCACGGTTAGTAAGGGCTGCAGTGTCATCAGAATCCAGACTCATGGCCTTATTGAAATCCTTTATGGCTTGAGAAAAGTCCCCCCGTAGGCGGTATACCATCCCTCGTGCCATAAAAGCACCGGCAAGTTCAGGATCAAGCTTGATTGCCTTATCAAGATCCTGAAGGGCCTTGTCCAGTTGCCCTTGAATGAGAAAGACTTTGCCTCGATTAAACAGTGCCAAGGGGTTTCGAGCGGATGCTCTCAGGCTGTTGTCGAAAAAGGCCAAAGCCTGCTTCAAATCTCCGGAATTAGCTTTTAATATCCCTATTCCGGTCATTGCTTCGGCCTCGTTACTAGAAACTGTAGGCGCGTCCTTTGAAAATGCCGGAACTCCGGTCAGAAGCATGACGTAAATTATTCCGACGGCTAGTGCAAGAGTAGTGTTAATTTTTCTCATGGTTTTTTAAGGGAGAGACCTCACGGGGCCGTCCCCACGACTTAAAGCATTTCCACCGGGAAACCCGCTGTCTCTAAGGAAAAAAGCAAAGAAATCTTTAGAGTATCTATCTTCGTACCTTTTTAACGTGTATTTTGATTGCTCAGGCGACAGCTTCATTTTTCGAACCAGGTTGCCGTAAGAATCTCTAATGTACAGGTTTGCTACAATATTGTCGGGGTTGGCGTCCGCATGGATTCCTCGTTCGCTCCCTGCGAGGACAAGGGCCTTGGCCAAATCCTTGCTTCCAATGTGATGGCCGATTGCAAAAACTAGATTGCCGTCCTTGCGAATTCCAAAGGCGCTGCGATGGGCAACATACCAGAAATGTTTTCCATCCTGGTCTCTCCCTCCACCTCCAAGTAAAAATCCTAGTCCGATCTCTGAGTCCTCAACTCGGCCCTTCCGAACAATGGATTGAACCACCATACCGTTCTTGACAATCAGGTGACGAAGTTGGCGTGCATCACGAATCAGATTGATGGGTATATCAGAGGACCAGTCACGAATATCCACTGATCCGTCCTGGTAAACGATAAGGGTTGCCATATCTTCTACCAATGGATAGAGGACTTTTCCTCTGAATATGGCTCCGGCTCCCTGAGAATGACGTTGCATCCACATTGCATTGGTTACGGCCAAAATGCGTGAACGTATTTCCGGTTCCACCTCGGAATTGGCGCGAGGAGCGCCTGGCTCCTGAGACCCCACGTAGTACTGCAAGAAAGCCTTACCCATGTCTACGACCATCATGTAGACCATGGCATTTGGAAAGTCGACACTCGGCCGATAAAATGTCTTATAGACGATGGGCCTTCCCAGTGGATCTCGTGGAGAACCGGAAGATTCCCACACTCCCTCACCAGGAATTGCCGGAGATGTATAGAGAGGTTTTATATTGTCCAGTTGCAACAGATCCAGTGGGTCTCTTGAAAGGAGTTGAAACTCGCCTCGATCAGGAACCACAACGGTTTCGGTATTTGTAGGACTTTTGCCCGTAATCTTCGCTTGCACGGTCGATTGCTCCCCAGTGGATGATACCCTTGCGCGACCAGCCTGAGCCAGCAATGTGGGAGCCTCTGAAAGATGGATTTCTTGAGCAAATAGGGATGATTGGCTATCAGGTCTCTTTTCTTCAGTTTGTGAGTTCTTGTTGTCGGAGCCGCCATGGAGAAAAGGGACCCACCAGCAGACAATGGCCATGATTATAGCTGAGAGGAACAATTTACACAAAACAGTTACCCTCTAAAATTCTATTTCTGAAAAAATCCCCAACAGGATTTGTCTTATTATTCGATTCTTATACCTCAAAACAGTCAAAATTTCAATGATAATCCGTCTTGAGACGAAGTCACAGGGGCGGGAGGGCTCCAGATATCGGTTCATAACGAACGACCTCTCGAAAGCAGTAACACTCGAGTTCATACTGGACTATGCTTACCGAGGAAAGGAAGCTGAGAAGGACGCACAAGGCAGGAAAGGGGAGCAAAAAACAATAAAAACATACAATTGTCTGCATGACCTAGAAATAACGTATGTTTGATAGGTTATGGTAAACAGAATGTTAATCGGCAGCCGATAGGTTTATCCATCTCTTGCGACTGTCAAGTTCCTAAAAGAACGTGGGGCCGATTTATTATGGGATTGTTAAAGGTCATGAGGATTGCTTCCAGGACCGCTCCGGCTATTGCTCCGGCTTTTTCTGAAATGGTTAGACACATGGATGGTTCTCCTCGCGGGTCAACGTCACCTATCTTCAGATCTGTCGTCACCCGGGTGCCTGGCCTGATAAGGCCGCGCAAAACCCCTGTTACGGCGACTTCCACCGGACTGCCAGACACATTACCTACAACTGTACCTTTTGTTACAAAGGATCCTATCTGCAGGCTGGAATGAAAAATTCCGTCTGCGGGTGATCTTACCACTCTTTGACTGGTTTTACCGCCGATATTGCCTGGTACACCAGTGTCGGGTAAGGCGGGTCCTTTGGATATGAGTCGGCCCAGATCGTGCCCTCTGTTCGTCTCAATTACGTAGTGGACATCTTCTCCTGCGCAGAACCCGGGGCCAAGGCCAATAACAAGTGTGGCATCAGTAATTCTGGTACCTGTGTTCTTTTTTGCCATAATCGCATCAATAACCACATCCGGGTTGATTTTAATCCTGAAAGCATTTTCAGCGTCTACAACAACAGGTATGATACCGTTCATCCAAGAATCTTCTACTTCGTCTAGACTACTTGCTCGCGCCGACTGAATTCCTTCCACCGTCCAGGACCCTTCATGAATTGCCTCACAGAAACTCACCATGCGCCTGACGGCGAGGGGATGTTCAACCTCGGTCATAAGAAGTTTGAAAAATCCTGAGCGGTGGAGGCGACAGGCAGTGCCTGTCGCAAGATCACCGGCCCCTCTTATGATAATTCTAATATCTGAAAGTCCTCGTGGCATTCCTGTGTCCAGTGGGTTATGAGCCGTATTCCTTGAGCGCCTTTACAATGGTTTCCTTGGGAACCACTCCATAAAATGAGTTCTTGATTTCCCCATCTCTAATGATAAAAACGGCCGGTATCCTGTTCACACCGAATTTCCTCGCTATGAGGTTTTTATCCGTGTTGAGTTTACCTATGGTGGCTCGACCTTTCATGTCTTTGGCAACTTCCTCGAGAATAGGATCAAGCAAGCGGCAAGGAAAGCACCAATCCGCATAGAAATCAACGAGGACAGGATGTCTCCTAGAAGCCTCGACGACTTCCACCTCGAAGTTCTCATCCGTAAAACTCTTAATGTGGGCAATGTGCTTTTCTACATCTTCCTTCTGGTAAGTTGACCAGGCTATTATCAACCCACCCAACATAAAAAAGGCTAACGAAGTAATAATTATTATCAATGTTTTTTTCATGCTTCCTCCGACAACAAACACACTAAGTTATATTTTACTATTTCTCTGATGTAATGCAAATACCTTGGCCAATCGTGTAACAGAAAGATTCTTATCTTCTCCTCTGGTGGAATCTACATCAGATCAATCGGGTCGACATCAACGATGATCTTGAGGCCGTGACCTTTGAAGTGTCCTTCTGCCATCAATCCTTTAACCAGCTTGCGTACTGGATCACGTTGAGCGCACTTGAAAAGAACCTGCCAGCGAAATCTTCCCTCCGCCTTTCGTCTGGGTGAAGGAGCGGGACCCAGGATCATGACATCTTTCGACTCGCCTTTGAGGATCCTTGCTGCCCTTCCTATCCTTAGGGCCTTTGCTTCCACTCTCTTCTCTACGTTCCCTTCAATTCTGACCAGGACGAGATGCCCAAATGGAGGATAGAGGAGTTCCCGTCGCACTATGGAATCTCGTTCAAAAAAATCTTCGTAAGCGTGGGAAGCGGCTAATCGGATAGCCTCATGTTCAGGGTCAAATGTCTGTAGGATCACGCGACCGGAATCAGTTTCCCGGCCGGTTCGTCCCGCCACCTGAGTCAACATTTGGAAGGTTCTCTCGGCGGCTCTGAAATCAGGGAAGTGAAGAGACATGTCGCCGCAAAGTACGCCGACAACTGAAATCCCTGGGAAATCATGGCCTTTCACTATCATCTGCGTCCCTGTAAGAATGTCGATTTCTTTTTTCCTGAAACGGTCCAGAATGTCTTCGAGGTCCTCCCGCTTGCGAGTTGAATCACGGTCCAGTCTCTCTATTCTCGCCTCAGGAAAGAGGAGTGTTAACTCTTCCTCAACTTTTTGGGTCCCGACACCCCCGAAGAATATCTTCGAATTGGAGCACTCTGGGCACAGAGGAGGCGCAGATCTGGAAAAACCGCAAATGTGGCATCTCAGCTCTCTACCGGCTTTATGGTGAGTGAGGCTGATGTCACAATTCGGGCAACGAAAAACGTGCCCGCAAGAGCGACATTGAGCAAAGGTGTCAAATCCCCTCCTATTCAAAAACAGAACTACCTGCTCCTTTCTTGAGATAGCAAGCTCTATCGCCTCTATCAGTCTGGGCGTGAGAAACGCCCTCTTTTTCTCCTGGTCTTTAGAGAGCTTCAGATCGACCAATTCTACAGTAGGCATAGCTCCTGCATGGTGGCGATAAGGCAGGTCAAGACGACGAATTTTACCACGCTGCGCATTCAGGAAGGTTTCGAAGGATGGAGTAGCGCTGCCCAGTATGACGCACGCACCTTGTAGTTTACCGCGAGCAAGGGCCATATCTCTTGCGTTATACGGACAACTGTCCTCCTGCTTGTAGGAAGGGTCGTGCTCTTCATCCACCACTATGAGACCTAAGTCATCAATGGGAACGAAGATCCCGGATCGAGCAGCTATGACAACGTTGACCTTCCCTTGAATAATTCTCCTCCATTCATCAAGCCTCTGGGCGGGGGTCAAGCCGCTATGAAAAAGGGCTATCCCCCCTCCCAAGCGCATGAGAAAACGGCGGGCCAACTGAGGCGTCAAAACTATCTCAGGAACCAAGACCAAGGCGCGCTTGCCTTTTGCAAGAGTCTCCTGGATGGCAAGGAGATAGACCTCAGTCTTGCCTGATCCAGTCACCCCAAACAGGAGAAAAGGCTGGAAGCCACCCGCTTCTATTGCCTCTGACAGCGTTGACGCGGCGGCCTGCTGGTGAAGTGTCAATTGATGTGGCGCCTCGGAACAAGAGGAAGAAGTTCCGATTGGATTCAGTAGTTCTGGAAGATTCTTTTTCCGAAGAGATATCCTCGGTCGAGCGATTCGCTCTTCAATCCTTATCCAATCATGCTCAACTGCTTCATCCAGCTTCTCCTTGCTCACAACAGCCAAGAGTTCACTGCGAAGCATGGAACCGGATTTGATCAGTTTATCAGGCAGGAACCTTATCTCATCTGCTAATTCCTTTAGCCGCTGCCTACCTTCCGGGGTGATAATGGCCCATGGTTTGGATTTTCTGTCTGAGCCGGGGGGAAGGGCCGTCTTCAAGACCAGCCCTGGAAAGAGAAGATAGTAGTTTGCTATCCAGCGAATGAACGGCCACAGCCCAGGGGACAGATATGGATCCTCGTCCGGGATATCCCACACATACTTCATTTCACAAGAAGGGATCAGTTCTGAGCCGCCGATCCCAACAATGAAGCCTGCCCGGATCTTGTTTCTGAACGGCACCAGGACTCGGCGTCCGATCTCCAAACGGCCTATAAATTCCTCAGGAACTCTGTAGCTGAAAGGGCCTTCCAAAGGCAGAGGCACTGCCACTTCAATGATTTGAGTATGTTCATCCATCTATTAGTGGAGTTACATCTAATAGCATCGTGATCCAATAGCAACAACAGGATGGTCTTTTGATGTTAAAACTGATGCAGCCCGGTCTCAATAGTATTAACCATCTGTCGTATTCTTTCCCAGGATGATTTGATGTCTTTTTTTTCCAATTCCAAGGTAATAGTGCCATTGTAACGTCTTTTAATCAAGGACTCGAGAATACCACTAAAGTCGATAATTCCATCACCGACTGGAAGGTGAAGGTCATCAGCCACACCAACTCCGCCGTGATTATCATGCACATGGACGTGTCCGATTGAAGACAGCAGTTCATCAATCAGTCCAATTGAGGTGTTGGTGCGTGTAAGAAGCTGGCCGTGCCCGACGTCGAGAGTCAAGGCGAGGCCACTTACTGCTGCAATAACAGGTTTGAGATCCATAGCAGTTTCCGAAAGGTTTTCCAGGCTTATCAGTACGTTACGGTCCAGCCCGTATTGGACCAGTTCTTTGAGCACCTCAATTTTTTCCAATGCTACGTTGGGCCTCACAAAACGTGGGTCCAACCACAGATGGACAGTCAGAAAGTGGATTGCAAGCTCACCGCAAAGGTCTACAGTTTCGCGAAGGGCTGGAAAATAGTGATCCCAAAGGTTTTTCGGATCATTCGGCGGCCCCTCATGGGGGCCGTGGGCAATGAGAAACAGATTTGAACCTGGTTGGTTGATCAGGCCTGAATTCAACCAGTAAATTAGGGTCTTGTTATCTCGAAGAATTACTTCACCAAAATCAAGGCCCAGATCCACGAGGTAGCCGATATCATCAACAGATTTGACGTGGCTGCCGTAAAGCATGGTGCCTCAGCATCTCCTTTGCTACAGCTATCTTAGAGCAGTTCTTTTTGTAGGCAATACCACAGTCGAGCGTACGAAAGAAAAACAGGAAAGAATCCGCCTCGTCCGGGATCTGCATCGAAAAAAGACAGTTTTTTATTAGCCCCATGGTGGGCCGATTACCGGTTCCAGAAGACCGATCTCTTCGTCGGAGAGATAACAGGCGGGGTCAGGGGCCCAGACGTCACCGCTAACGGCCTCGGCCCTGACGCGAAAGTTACCGCCGCAGATATCCAGCCAACGGCACTTGGCGCAGCGCCCTTTTACGTGCTTTTTCTTTTCTTTTAACTTCGTCAGAAATTCGTCGGAAGAGTCAGTCCAAATCTCACTGAAAGGCCGTCTCCGCACATTGCCAAAGCTGTAGTGGCGCCAGAACTGATCTGCATGTACCTCGCCGTCCCAGGACACACAGCCGATGCCTCGACCAGAATTGTTGCCCTCGTTCATTTGGAGTAATTCCAGGACCTGGGCGGCCCTGTCGGGGTCCTCCTTTAGGAGGCGCAGATAGGTGTAAGGACCGTCGGAATGATTGTCCACCGTGAGGACTTCCACAGGAATGCCAATCTGGTGAAGCCTCTTCGTGCGCTCGAGTATTAGATCGACCACACCTCTAGTCTGAAAATTATCTAGGTCCTCTTGAATCAATTCCGTGCCTCGGCCCGCGTAAACGAGGTGATAAAAACAAATCCTTGGTATTCTCTGTTCTTCAACAAGATCAAATATTCCCTCGATATCTCCGAAGTTGCGTTTGGTTATCGTGAACCTAAGCCCAACTTTCAGTTCCATCTCCATGCAATTCCGGATCGCTTTCATCACCTTCAGGAACGTGCCCTGAACACCTCGGAAGGCATCATGGCGGTCATCCAGACCGTCCAAGCTAATGCCGACGTAAGAAAGACCGATTTCTTTGAGTTTTTTGGCAATCATTTTTGTAATGAGAGTGCCGTTCGTTGAAAGCACGGCTCTCAGACCTCTGTCAACCGCGTGTTGTATGAGTTCCAAGACGTCTGGACGGACGAGCGGTTCACCGCCGGAGAATAGTATTACCGGCGAACCGAACTGAGCCAAGTCGTCAATGAGTGTTATTCCCTCATCGTAGGAAAGCTCTCCCGCGTAATTGCGGTCTTCTGAATGTGAGTAACAATGGACGCAACGCAGATTGCACTTCCGGGTGACGTTCCAGACCACAACGGGTTTCTTGTCCTTTGAAAACTGCAAGAGATGCGAAGGTAGGTCTTTAGAATGGCGTCCGTATCTGAGAGGATCAGACGCTTCTACGGCACCGCAATAGAGCTTGGAAATACCAATCATTCAATGAGCCTCGTCAACTTGTCTGCCTCAAAAGCATAAACTCTCACAAGAAGAGTTTCAATAGCGGACCTGGTCGCGGGCGGAGAAAAAATCTGCGAGGATCGCTGAGTGGTCAAATGCTAGAGGAGATGGAAGATTATCCCTTGAAAATATCCCTATGTCGAGAGCATCGTCCGCTGCCCTGGGAATTCCATCGCTTTTTGCCGTGAACACAACGCTGAGGGTATGGTGGCGCGGGTCTCTTTCGGGAGATGAATACACACCAAAGAGCCGTAAATCGCTAATTTCCAGTGAAGTCTCTTCCAATGCTTCCCGTTCGGCCGCCTTTTCCGCACTCTCTCCATAGTCTATGAAACCTCCGGGTATTGCCCATCCGAAGGGAGCATTTCTTCTCCTGATGAGAACTATTCCGCCGCTGTTCACAATGATGATGTCTGTTGTGGGTAAGGGGTTGCGATATATAGGTATCTTTTGTCCGCACTTGGGACATGAGACAAAATTTTCCATGTAGTTCTCTCCTGAAGCTGGATATGATCCGGCATTCTTTGATGAAGAAATAGATGCGATAAAATTGACCGCCAATTTCCTGCAAAGAAATTTGACTGTGAAAAAAAGCGAGACACAGGATCAGCTTGTATAAGGATTGAGGATGGGCGCCTGACGATTATTCTCGGAATGGTCATAACGATAATTTGAAAACGCGCCATGATGGCTATTTTCTCCGTGAAAATGTGGTACGAACTGAACGCGCCTCAAAGACAAGTTAACTCATTCATCATGAGTAATCAAGGGGTTATTCTATTAAAAGAGGTCGGGCGTTCGCGGTAGAAGAATTAGTGGTGGGAATCTTTTTTTAGGGGAGGGGTTGACAAAATGGCCAAATGTTGGCACTCAATTACATAGAGTGCTAACAAATCACCGCGCTCATTACAACCACAATTGTTTCGGAGG